>DASUFM010000776.1:0-3650 GCA_036274535.1 Blastocatellia bacterium | reverse complement strand
TATGAAGACGATGATGATTCCAGTGACGATGGAATCGCTCGTCGGGCGTTTCAAGGATAAACCGCTCGATTTCAAGCCCGGCGAGAAGATGAGCTACAGCAATTCCGGCTACGTTGCGCTCGGATACATCGTAGAGAAGGTCGCCGGCGAATCTTACGAGAGCTTCCTGCAGAAAAATATCTTCGGGCCGTTGAAGATGTCCGACACTGGTTACGATCGCCCTGCCACTATCCTGAAGAATCGGGCCACGGGTTATTCGTCCAGAAACGGAAAGCGGATCAACTCCGAGTATCTGGACATGACCATTCCGCATGCCGCGGGCGCGCTCTATTCGACTGTCGAAGACCTGTTCGCGTGGAATGAAGCGTTTTTCTCTGACAAACTGCTCTCGGCCAAATCGCGCGAAGCGATGATGACTGTGGACAAGAATAATTACGCTTACGGTCTGGTGGTCAATCAGCAGCACAACCGCAAGATGGTCAGCCACGGCGGCGGCATCAACGGTTTCAATACGGTCCTGGCGCGCTTTCCCGAAGAGAAGGTGACGGTCGTCGTTTTGCGAAACGCCGATTACGGCTTTTCCAACCCTGGTAAGATCAGCCAGGATTTGGCCGCGATCGTTTTTGGCGAGAAGTACGAGGTTCCTCGTGAGCGCGTGGCGATCAAGATTGATCCGAAAATCCTCGACGCTTACGTCGGTCAGTATGAACTCGGTCCCAACTTCATTCTCACGATGACCAGGGAAGGCGACAGTTTGATGAGTCAAATAACCGGACAGCCGAAATTCGAGTTGTTTCCGGAATCAGAGACCAAATTCTTCCTCAAAGTAGTGGACGCGCAGGTCACATTCGTCAAAGACGACAAAGGCTTAGTCACGCATCTGATTCTGCATCAGGGCGGCGATCGGACTGCGAAGAAGATCAAATGATCAACTTGAACCGAAAATTATTTCTGCTGGCGTTGTGCGCGTTGTCGCCGTTCGTATATCAGCGGGCGCAACCGGCGCGACAGGCGACCCAGTCTTCTGGCTACGAAACGCGCGCCGATCACGATCCCGACGGCATAGGGAAGTTTTATATGGGCCGCGAGATCGCGCATGTCATGGGCTATCAGGGCGCCGCATGGCTGGAGCGCCCTGAACGCATTGAAGAAGAACGCCCGGATCAGGTGGTCGAGCAGATGAAACTCAAGCCGGCCGACGTCGTCGCCGACATCGGAGCGGGCACCGGATATTTTTCTTTCCGCATC
This sequence comes from Blastocatellia bacterium, assembly GCA_036274535.1. GTDB lineage: Bacteria > Acidobacteriota > Blastocatellia > RBC074 > RBC074 > JAJVID01. Next base: position 2,402 of record DASUFM010000776.1, on the reverse strand, counting down.
AGCCGCGTCGTGAAGCAGGGCAAAGTTTTCGCGGTCGACATTCAGCCCGAAATGCTCGCCGTCATCGAAAAACGCAAAAAGGAATCGAAGACCGACAACGTGATCGGCGTGAAGAGCGAGGAGGCGGACACGAAGCTGCCGGACAATTCAGTCGATGTCGCGTTGCTGGTTGACGTCTATCATGAATTTTCATTCCCACGCGAAATGATGATGAGCGTGGTTAAAGCCTTGAAACCCGGCGGGCGAGTGGTTCAGATAGAATACCGGGGGGAAGACCCCGACGTGCCGATCAAACGACTGCACAAGATGACCGTCGCGCAGGCGCGCAAGGAGATGGCCGCGGTCGGATTGGTCTGGAAAGAGACTAAGAATTTTCTGCCACAGCAACATTTCATTGTTTATGAAAAGTCTGCGCTACGGTGAGAATGCAAGTTTGACACTTGCTTGACGCCTCGCTTAGCATCTTTAATTGGAGACATCGTTATGACCAAAAAATTGAATCTCACTGCAAACGTTTGGCGCGAAGACGACATGTACATCGCGCAATGTCTGGAGTTCGATGTAGCCAGTCAGGGATATACAGTCGAAGAGGCTCTTGATAATCTTCGTGAAGCTGTTGAACTATACCTTGAGCCGCCAACCGCTTCCGTAATGCCTGACCTGTATCAATTCGGGGTCGAAGTCCGTGCCGCTTAAGCCGTTGCCATTCCACGAAGTCTATCGCCGATTGAAGGCTGCAGGATTCAGCGAGGCCAGTCAAAAAGGCAGTCACGTCAAATTTTCCAAAGTTAATTTGGAGGGAACTCGGATTGCCATCGTCCCAAAACATGCTGAGGTCAAAGTCGGTACGATGCGCAGTATCTTGCGCCAGGCGGGAATTACACTGGAAGAGTGGGATAAGTTGTGACCAATCTCAGCTACGGCGATTTTGCTCGAATGCTATACGCCACCGGCGTCCTTTCCGACCCGTGGCTGGGCGGCCAGGAACGTTTTAGATTGCAGCCCGCGCTGCTCTCGCAATCTCAAGCCGAACGATTGCGAACAGCCGCCGAACGCGTCGGTCTGATCTATCACGAACTCTCAGAAATCGTCAGTCGCCATCCCGAACTGATCGATCAATTCTTCAACCTCACACCCTGGCAGAAAGCGATGTGGATCGCTTCTGAGGGCCGGTGGCACGGCATCGCGCGTGTCGATCTGTTCATATGCTCAAACGGCGCCGAGGGCGGCCGCATCCGCGCCTGCGAGATGAATTCCGATACTCCTTCCGGAGAGGCCGAAGCCTCATTGATCAATCAATTGCTCCATCCATTTCATCCGAACACGATAGATCCGAATGAAGGATTCGATGAGCGTTTCTGGCAAATGCTTGTGGCTTCACATCAGGCGCGGACCGGCCCTGATGTCGAGGACGTAGAGCCCGAGAGCGTCGCCATAGTCTATCCGACCGACCTTCCGGAAGATTTGAGCATGATCGCGATCTACAAGCGGTGGCTCGAAGGCCGCGATTGCAAAGTCACGCTCGGCTCGCCTTTCAACCTGGGCGTTGACGGCCTGGGGCGAGTGACGGTCATGGGCGAGCCGGTCGATCTGATCATACGGCATTACAAGACCGATTGGTGGAGCGAGCGCGAAACCATCTGGACGAACCAGGCGCCGTTCGCCGACCCCGATCCGCTGGAACGTGAATTGTCTCTTCTACTGGAAGCAGAGAATGAAGGGCGCGTCACTGTCGTCAACCCATTCGGCGCGGTCGTCACGCAAAACAAGTTCGCGATGGCCTTGATGTGGGAGCGGCGCGAACTGTTTTCCGACCAGGCCCAAAGCTGGATCGTCGAATACATTCCCGAGACCCGCAGGCTGACAGCAATGAGCCACGAAGAATTGAACCGCGATGAGTGGGTATTGAAATCGGATTACGGATGCGAAGGAGATTCGGTGCTGTGCGGGCCGTTCACCAAACCGACTGACTGGCAATTGGCGCTGGCGACGGCGATCCCTGAGCATTGGGTCGCGCAGCGGTTCTTCGAAGTCGCGCCGGTTGACGACGGGCAGGGCGGGGAATCGGCGTTGCCGAATTACGGAGTCTATTTGATCGGAGGGCGAGCGGCCGGTTTCTATACGAGACTTTCGCGAAAGGCTACCGATTACACTTCAGTGACCGCGCCGACATTCATCAACAGATGATTTCCATCACGACAGGCCATCCCATTCTTCGAATGTAACTGGGCGATGGAGTATCTGTTCAAGCTCACGAATCATCATTCGTAGCTGTGGAACTGAATACTCCTGGTTCGATGGAATTGTAAGCCGATGTTGTTGATAGACCATAAACTGATGACGCGTCCCATAGTACGGGCCATCGAATCCGAGTTTTCTTAACCGGCGGATAAACTCGGTAC
>DASUFM010000775.1:0-3884 GCA_036274535.1 Blastocatellia bacterium | reverse complement strand
ATTGCGCCCGACAGAGCCGGGAAGGAACGGCGCAAAGGCATTGGTTGTAGGCGTTGTTACCCCACCCGCAGTGAGATTCCCGCCTAAATTGAAGTTCCCCGCTACCGGAACAAAATTGAACCGGTTGGGAATAGTCGCATCCGGGAAGCGGCTGCCTAAGCCGTTGCGTATATCGTCAAAGTCGAATCCCGGCGCGGCGAGCGCGCGCGGGCAGGGCGTTTCGGGCGTCAGCACTCCGGTGCAATCAAAGGCCGTGAATGGGAAGCCCGTCATGGCCTGCATAATTCCGGTTACTTGCCAGCCTCCAAGAACCCATCTCTTCCAGCCGCCATTGCCTCCGCAACAACCGCCGTCGAACCGAAACGGAACTTCCCACATGAAGCTGCCGATAAAGCGGTGCCTCACGTCGAAATCGGCCGGGCCGTAATCGAAGTCGGGGTCGAACGGGTTCAACAAATTGGGCGCGAGGGAGCCGCCGAAGACGCCGAAGTTGTTGCCGAAGAACGAGCGCACATTGTCGTTCGCCTTGGCGAACCGGTAACGCGCCGTAAACGTCAATCCGATCCTTCGCCATGCGCTGCTGCTCACGTCGACGATCAACGCGTTATAATTGGACCTGCCATTACTATTCAAAAAATCGATCGGGCCAAGCAACGGGTTGAGCCGAGTCGTCGATGTCGGGCTGAATGGGCCTATGAAGGCCGCCGCCGAACCTGGCCGGTTGATATTGGCAACCGTGAAGAGGTCGCTCCCATGCGCGCCCGCATACTGTATCGACGCGATCGTGTTATGGAAGATTTCGCGGTCGAGCGCGACGGTCCAGAACTGGATCTTCGGCGCATCCAGGTCCCTTGCAATAGCGCGCACTAGAGGGGGTGGCAGCGATGTTACGGTCGTGCCAAGTGGGCCGAAATTATTGTTGGACAGTGGAATCGGCCCGATGAGCCCGAGAGTTGGGTCCACCGTCCCGGTCACCAGCGTGGGAATAGCGAAATTGAACCTGTTCTGGAAGAACGGCGAGACGGCGTAGAAAAGGCGCTCGTAAGTGATGCCGTAACTGGCGCGCAGAGTCGTGCTTCGCCTGAAGCCTCCTCCACTGCAACAACCTCTGCCGCCGCCGGTGATGTCCCAGGCAAAGCCGACGCGAGGCGCGATGTTGTTGGTATCTTTCCTGAAGAACCTGCCGTCAAAATCACCGTCAAAATTGAAAAGGCCCGGCCCAAACACGCCGGCCGCCACCTGTTGCGGGAGGCCGAATACCGTGCCGGTGAAGCCGGCTCCCGAGCCGGGGAAGAAGTTGAAGAAGGACTGATCAAAGCGTGAGCGCGGCCTGCCAAAGAAATCGTAGCGCGCCCCCAGAAGCAGGTTGATGTTTGGGGTAATGCGCCAGTTGATGCTGCCGTACAACATGAAGTCATGCTCGCTTATACCTCGGTTGAAGTCCGGCGAGACGGGCGGCAGCAGGAGAGCGGCGCCTGGCGGGACGCCGCCTGGCGGAATTGTTGTGCCTGGCGCGAGGCTGGCGGTCGGGTCGATCGCCACCCCGAATGAGCTGGCCGTGCCGTTGACGAGGTTGTTCAGCGCCTGCGGCACGTTCCCGCCGAGCGTGAATAGCCCATCCTGAAACGACAAAATGTTCCGGTTATCCTGGAAGTAATAGTAGGCTCCTCCGAACTGGACCTGCTGCCCCCACTTGGCGCCGGCAAAATCGGCCGAGGCCTGGAAGAGATTGAGCGGCCCGGTTAAGAGCGAATTGAAATTTGGGCTGAACGGGAAATCTCCCGGGAACGCCAGTGGAAATCCGCCGAGGTTGGAAAAGTCGAAGCCGGTCGGCGCAAGCCGCGGCCCTATGGTATTAAAGTCATTGTTGCGGGTCAGGTTGATCCGGCTATAGCTGGCTTTGAGGTTCATCAACCAGGGCGACGCGCCCGGACCGGAGCAGCAATCCGGACCGGAAAGCGTATACAGCCAGTTGATTATAGCGCTATGGTCCCTGTCGCGGACGCCTGTGTTGAACCCGGCGAAGGGGCTGAAAGAGAGCGCGCCCCTGTATATGTCACGATCCGTAAACAGGTATCGCCCATAAATCAAAGAGCGGTCGGATTTGCTCCAATCCAGCCTTGCGTGTGCCAATGCGGTGTCCTGCGGCAATCCCCCGCCGATGTCCACCGGAACGTCGAAGAAGACCCGGTCGAAGGCCGGCGTACCCAGCGGCAATGCTGCGAACGATACCGGCCCTGCAGACGGGGGAAAAGTCGTGGGAGACAGTCCGAGCAAACTCAGCGTCTGGCCAACATTCAAGAAGCCGGGTTGGACCGTGTTAACCCCTCCTGTCGCGAGCGGGAAGGCGCCGAAGAAGGCCGTAGATCTCCCCGACGGATCAGCCGCGAGTAGAGCGGGGTTCGGGACCAGCGCGACGCGGTTCTCGCGGCTGCGCACGATAATGCCTTCACCGCCACCGAAGAAGTAGAGCTTGTCATCGATGATAGGCCCTCCAGCCGCCCCGCCGAAATTATTACCGACCAGGTGGCCTTGCCGGATTCCCAGAGCGTTAGCTTCGAAGCTGTTGGAGTTGAACGCGTCGCCGCGATAGAACTCGAAGACCGAGCCTCTCCAGTTGTTTCCGCCGGGGCGGGTCGCGACGTTAATCAGGCCGCCGCCGAGCCTCCCGTATTCGGGGCGGAACCCATTGGTGACGACGTTGATTTCCTGGAGGCCTTCGAGCGGCACGCGCTGTCCGAGCGTCCTCCAGTAATTGACGACCTGCTCGCCGCCGTCAATCGTCACATTGTTGAAGGTCGGGGGCTGGCCGTCGATGGCAAAGTCCTGGTCATCCTCCGTATTGATGACTACGGGAGAGAGACCGCCAAGCGCCGTGGCGCCGACGCCCAGCGGATTGATCCTGAACGGCGTTACATTGCCCGAAAGCGTGATCAATGAATATGGATCGCGCGTGACGGTCGGAAGTTCGCGGAGCTGGCGCCCGGAAACCGGATCGGAAAGCTGCCCGGTTTGCGTGTTGATCTCAACGCCGCCGCTGGCATCGACGACAAACTCATCCACCTGAACCGGCGTGACTGACAATTGCGCGTCGAATCTGACAACCGATCCGACGAAGACGCGCACTCTCTGCGACATCACGGCAAAACCCTGGGCCTGAACACCGACCTCGTAAATGCCCGGGGGAAGGTTCGAGAATATAAAGAAGCCTTCATCGGTAGTAGTCGCCAATCGTTCCAGCCCGGTCTCCTCGGACTTGACCTGGACGATCGCTCCCGCCACCCTGGCGCCGTTCGGGTCATAAACCTTTCCCGTGAGCTGGCCCGATTCTATCTGCCCGAAGGCCACCCCGGATAGAAACGCCAATACGAACAGAGCCGTCCGTAGCGCTTTGCTCTGCTCTCTGAAAAATTGCGCGAGGCACAACATCTCAAAATCCTCCATTCCTTATGTCAATGGCTTTATCTTTGATTTCCGGCGAGCCTCAACTATATGGGGAGCGGCGGCGACCTGATCAATTACAAGATCGCTGCCGCTCCCCATACCCTACCACCAAGGATTTCATAAACGATTCGCGTGTAAAGCTCGTCGGATTTTTCGCAGGGAGTGAAAATTATGCGGGAGAGAGCGCTGCGTATAACGCAAAGCTCAGGCCATACACGATCGCGGGCCTTTCCTGACTGAGTTATCTTACTGTCAAACGATGGCTTTGACTCTGTCTGACTGATGGAGCCGGCGAGGCGGATGGGTCGCTTGCGTATTCATATTTTCGGATGAAGCAAGTGTTCTCATCCGATTATTCGTAATGAAGTTATCAACTAGCCACAGAGACACAGAGACACAGAGACAGAAAGACGGAAGAGGGCCGTCTCTCTTTATTCTTT
>DASUFM010000774.1:0-12177 GCA_036274535.1 Blastocatellia bacterium | reverse complement strand
CAACCACACTCTCATTGGTACGGAACCTGATCGAATCGCCGAAAAATCCCGTCACTGTGCAGAACTCGCAGCCGTAAGGGCAACCGCGTCCTGATTCAATCGGAATAATGCGAAACCTCTTCCATCCGCCGCCTACGCGCTCGAGCATCGGCGCCAGGAAGTTGGGAATGATGTTGAATTGATCGAGGTCCATTGATTCCCAGGGAATTAACGGATAGGGTTGCAGGCTTGGCTTGCGTTCCTTGCCCGCCGCGTCCACCGGCGCATAGGTCTCTTTGAGTTGTCCACGCGCCGCATCCGCGACGATTTGCGGCCAGGTCTCGTCGGCTTCGCCGAGCGCGACCGCGTCGGCGTGTCTCGGCCCGCCGTCCCGGCCGAGGGCCTCGTCAGGCGACTCGGTTACGTGTGGGCCGCCCTTGTATAGCAGGATTTTCATCGAGTCCTTTATTGGGCGGTTCTTTCAATGGAGGGAATGGCGATAACGTATGATGGATAGTCATCGACGTGAAAGAATCTTTATTGATGAGCTGTTTGCTTCAGAGGCGCTGGATAAATTCCAGAGAGACTGAAAAAGGAGCGAGCTAAACTCGATTCTCAGGCAATATGCTGTATAAAAGAGGTCTTGTCAAATTTGGCCTCGGTCAAATTTGATCGGGAATCCGGGCAATATGCTCTTGCGAGAACAGCGGCGAAAGACGAGTTCAGACACGCTTGCATCTTCGACGCAAGAAGCGTAGCCTGAAACAAGATCAGGCAACCTGATTAATCGCTGTCGCTTTCACGCCACTGAATTCTCTCTGCCGAGATCACGCCACTGATTAATCCCCAACGACAGGCGACTCCAGCCGGAAGGCTTCAAACATGGAGCCTCGCGCTGAAGCGAATGGCCCGTCTCGACAATAACGCAAGGGGAACTTATGAAGGACCAAATGGAAACTGGCGCGAAACCAACTGTGTTAACGGAGCAGGACAGTGAATGGGCGAGTCAGAGAATGGAAGAACTGCAAAAGCAGGCCGCAGTCTTTGAGGCTCAACTTGCCGCGCTGGAGCAGGAATACGCCCGATCCTCCGCGCTATTCAAGATGCTAGGCCGAGCGTTCGGATTTGGAGCCGCGGGAAAACTGGAGCGGGCGCGGTTCAAGGTCAGTTACAAGCGGCAGCAGTTAGCCGAATTCGAGTCCCTGCATCTCGACGGGCTTCCTGAGCGGTGATTTCGCGACTGTGGCGCCATCGACGTCGCAGTTCGATCACAGCTCTGCGGCTTGATGACCGCCGGCGCCTCTCCGAAATGGAAGCGCCTCATTCCGTATCCTGGTCAGGCTTAAAATCACTATTGACTCGGGCGTTAGCGACCTGTTGTTTGATCAAGATAATCGCGTGTTCGCAATTGTCCGGATTATTGTACCCTTCGGCTGATTCGGCCAGAATCTTTCCGTTGTTTGCTTTAAAGCGCCAACGAAACTCAAGCTTTTCGTCTTTATAGATTTCGAACTTCGCCATCACTTTTCTTTCCGGAGCCCCGATTTACGGTAAACGCGTCCACTAGTCGCCGAGTCTTGCGACAGACATCAGATCTGTTACTTCTCGATTTGTTTCTCCGGCGGCATCTCTCCGGCCATCACCCTGATTATCACGCCCACTTCTCGAGTCCGAGTTCCGGGAGATGAATTCAAACCTGATCAGCCCGCGCTCGACCTCTTCGAGCGCGATGCGCGTCGCCCTCGTATTTGAAATTTGAACGAGCGGACGCGCGCCTTTGTGAATCTGTTTGGCGCGCTGGGCGGTAATCAACACCTTGAGGAACCTATTATCACCTATGACATTCTTCATGGTATTAGCCTCCGCTCTCTTATTGATCAATGAGCGACGTTTTCAATGCTTTCAATAAGCGCGGCAAAGCTGGAAACTGCGACAGGCTCCGAGTCGAATGTTTCAAACACTGAGTCGAGCTTCGTGATTGCCAGCAGATATTGCAGACGATTGTTGAGGTGGAGCAGCTTGACGCGCCCATTCAGACGCTGCAGAGCCGTATAGCAGGAGATAAGTTCACCGAGCCCGCTGCTGTCCATGTATTTGATCCTCGCCAGGTTGACGATCAGCTTACGAACTCCGGCGTCAATAGCGCCGGCGACATGCTTTCTAAACTGCGCATTTTCATCCCGGGCGAGATTTCCCTCGAGATCAAGAACCGTGACATCATTGATCGTGCGTTCGATGATGTTCATCCGCATTCCTTTCCTATCGGAGGTGGTTAAAAGCCAATGTCTCCCGCGGCGCCGGGCATCGCCAGGGCCGTGTCGTCTCCGGGGAAGTCCGAAATCATCGCCTCGGTAGTAAGTAGCAAGCCCGCGATTGAAGCCGCGTTTTGCAACGCCGCGCGCGTGACCTTGGTCGGATCTATGATGCCGGCCTTAAGGAGATCCTCGAACTCTTCGGTCAGCGCGTTGAAGCCAACGCTCTCGTTCTTTTCGGCGCGGACACGCTGGACTACAACCGCGCCCTCCCTGCCGGCGTTCTGCGCGATCATCCGCATCGGCTCTTCCAGCGCGCGCCTGACGATGTTTACGCCGATTTGCTCGTCCGCGTCGCCTTCGCCGTCTTTGTAGATGCGGAATTTCTCCAGCGTCCTGGCCGCGCGCACGAACGCCGCGCCCCCGCCCGGCACGATGCCCTCTTCGACGGCGGCGCGAGTGGCATGCATCGCGTCTTCGATTCGCGCCTTCTTCTCCTTCATCTCGGTTTCGGTCGCCGCGCCGACCTTGATTACGGCGACGCCGCCGACCAGTTTCGCCAACCGCTCCTGCAGTTTCTCGCGGTCGTAGTCTGACGTGGAAGCTTCGATCTGAGCCCGCAGTGTCTTAACGCGACCCGCGATCTCACCCGGCTTGCCGGCGCCTTCCACGATGATTGCGCTGTCCTTGTCAATCATCACCTTCTTGGCGCGACCTAGCTCCGCAAGTGTGACCTTCCGAAGCTCAACACCGAGGTCCTCGCTGATCACCTGGCCGCCCGTCAGAATTGCGATGTCTTCGAGCGTCTCCTTGCGGCGATCGCCGAAGCCAGGCGCTTTCACGGCTGCGACGTTGAGCGCGCCGCGCAATTTGTTGACGACCAGTGTCGAGAGAGCTTCCCCCTCGACGTCTTCCGCGATGATCAACAGCGGCCGGCGCTGCTGAGCGGCCTGTTCCAGCACTGGCATGAGTTCATACATCGAGTTGATCTTCTTTTCGTGAAGCAGAATCAAGGGTTGATCCAGCGCGACCTCCATGCGCTCCGTGTCGGTGACGAAATAGGAACTGAGGTAGCCGCGATCCAGTCGCATCCCTTCGGCGAATTCCAGCGACGTCTCCATCGTCTGCGATTCCTCGACCGTGATTACGCCGTCCTTCCCGACCTTTTCCATCGCTTCGGCGATAATTCCGCCGATGGCGGCGTCACCATTGGCGGAAACTGCGCCGACCTGAGCGATATCGTCGCCGCTGACGGGTTTGGAGAGGCGCTTTATCTCTTTCAACGCTCGCGCGACGGCCTTGTCTATGCCGCGCCGCAATGCCATCGGGTTCGCGCCTGCGGCCACCGTCTTGACGCCTTCGCGGAAGATCGCCTGAGCCAGCACGGTGGCCGTGGTCGTCCCGTCGCCCGCCACATCGGAGGTCTTCGCGGCGACCTCTCGCACCATCTGCGCGCCCATGTTTTCCAGCGGGTCTTTCAACTCGATCTCTCGCGCCACCGTCACTCCGTCTTTGGTCACCGTCGGCGAACCGAATCTTTTGTCAATGACGACGTTACGACCCTTCGGGCCGAGCGTGATCTTGACCGTGTCGGCGAGTTGATTGACGCCGCGTAAGATCGCCGCGCGTGAGTCCGTCCCATAAATTACTTGCTTTGCCATGTCTTCCTTCCCCACCATTCTCGGCCAATCGGCTTGACCATGGATGTCTGTTTCAGTTGTTTTGAGATTGGCGCTCGCCGCGCCCGCAGCCCCGCTTTCGAATGCTTTCCGCAACTCTCGATTGCGCTGCCGATTGAGCAGATTCAAATCGAGATAACCCCGAATCATTCAGGGGCGATGACAGACATGCGTGAGCCATCATCGCTACTTCTAGGTTCTCGGCTTTGCCTCGTCCACTTTGAGCGTTTTTCCATGCAGGTCGTGGCCGTTGAATTTCGCTTTGGCCGCGTTCGCCGCCTCTCTAGAATCCATTTCGACGAATCCAAATCCCTTTGAGCGACCTGTCTCTCGGCTGGCGATCACCTGACACGATTCCACCACGCCGACGGCGCTGAACAGGTCGCGGATCTCCGCGCTGGTAGTTTCCTCCGAGAGGTTACCGACAAATAATTTAACTGGCATAAGTAATGACCCTCTTTCTGGAATGGTTGGAAGCATGCCGAATGGTTCGCGGGAACTTCTATGGAAGAGCGACCGGCGCCCGAAAAACTTTCGGAAGGCTTCTATATAGATATTGATTATTTTGAAGGTGAGCTGTGTGTTTCAGATAATCTGGAAAATTCCAGAGGAACTGATAAAGAGAGTGAGCTAAGCTCAATTCTCATCCACCCTACGCTTGGCAGTCGCCATTGTCAACCGGCATGGGCCTTTAAAAAAGCCGGCTGATTATCTTGATGGAAGATCGATCAACAAATACTACGTTACTCCAGCGCCATAACGACGCTCATATCGGCTGTAGTTTTTGTTGACAAAATCAAGGCCGAGCAGCATAGTGGCCTGGAATCGAGACTGGCTTACTCTCTTCATCAGTTCCTCTGGAATTCACCAGACTACCTGGTTTCTGTAGCTCACTCTCAAATGCGGAGTTTGGCCCAACATCAAGATCCGCATACACAAATTTCTCACGGACGCCGCTTTGACGAATAACGATATTGGATATATCGCAACGGCGACGCCAACAAAATTCTCCTCCTACTCCAACCAACATTCGGCGTGAATTCTCGAGTCTCGAAGCCAAGTGGATTCGGGAGAAACTTTTGAACATCGACGCGACAAAGCAGCCAGGGAAAGACAGCGAATGACCGACCATGAACGACAGGCAATAACAGCGAGGCTGGTCGAACTGGGGTTCTGGGAAACTGGCGAGCCTGGGGATCCTGTGGGTGACTATCACGACGCAAAAACGCTCCACGCTCGCGTGAGCGCCAGGTTGACTGTGGGCGCGTCCGCGGTTTCGATGAGCGCTTCCAGTCATTCGTCGGCGCGTCGGGTTTTGATCTTGTATGGTGAGCGTATTTACCCGCTCGGCGTCGCTGACAACTATCCGGAGTCCATTTGTTTGGCGGCCTTGGCGCTCCCTCAGTTTTTAGACGAGCATCCGGAGTGCGCGGCCCAGCAGGAGCGGGGCTGTAAAACATGAGCGTCTCTCGCGAGAGGCGCTCCAGTCCCCGATTATTGAGAAATGGGTATTGGCCTGCCCAAAATCAACGCCTGACGCTGTTTCGGATCAATCTTGTCGCAATGCGACCATCGGGTCTACTTTCGTCGCGCGTCGCGCGGGCAAGTAACAAGCCAGGAACGCCGTCGCCGTCAGCAGCGCCGTCACGCTGGCGAACGTCAGCGGATCAATCGCGCTCACGCCGAAGAGGAGATTGGCGACCAGGCGTGTCCCCAACCCGGCGACGCCTAACCCGATCCCGACGCCGGTTCCAGCCAGTAGTGCGCCTTGCCCGACGATGAGCTTAAGGATCTCCTTTGAGCCGGCGCCGAGAGCGATGCGAACGCCGATTTCGCGTGTACGTTGCGTCACGGCGTACGACATCACTCCAAAGACGCCGACGGCGGCGGATAACACTTCGGAATGGATGGCAGGCAGCATTGGCGTTAATCCTGTGATAGTCCGTAACGTCACTGGGATGCTGCGGCGGGCCGGGCTTGCTGTCACAAGGCAAGGCGTTGCTGGGGCCTCTCTTTCGCGGAAACCGGCAGATATCACTCTTCTCGATGTTTACCGGGCGGTTGAGCCTGATGGCGAGATGTTCTCCATCCATTCACGCCCGAACCCAAAGTGTCCGGTGGGGGCGAAAATAGAAAGCACATTGGAAAAACATTTCACCGCAGCACAACAGGCAATGGAGGCGCGCTTGGCGAACACATCCCGATTGTCGAATCAGCAATGGGCGTGCCGCTTGGCGTAAAAATCTTTCTTTCGAAGCCGTATACAGCCAAGAAACTATTGAAAACTGTGGCTGCAGTGTTGAAAGAGGAGTGAGTGACGCCTCTTCCTCAATCGCGGCTCACGACTTTTGATGACTGCGCGGCGCCATTGCGACTATGCAGTTTTGACTTCGACGGCGACGGCTTTACTCTCGCCGGCTTTTGTGAACGCGAGTTCGAGGACTCCGTTCTTCAAGACAGCCGTCGTTTTGGCCGGATCCACTTCGGCGGGCAGCGTCAGCTCGCGGCAAAATTGGTTCGAGCGGATTTCTGAGAACAAGGTCTGCTCCTTCTTCTCTTCCGCCGCCTTCTCCGGCTTGCCGCTGATGACCAGCCGTCGTGGTTCGACGCTGACTTTGATCGCGTCGGCGGTGAAGCCGGGGACTTCAGCGCGCACGGTGATCTGGTTCTCGGCCTCCTTGATCTCGACCGGCACACGGCGCATCACCTCCGATTCGGCGCGAAACCAGTCTTCAAGGTCATGTCCGAATTCGCGGCCACGCGCCTCGAAGCGTTCGTAAGCGCGGCGCGCGACCAATTGCGAAAACTCCTTCATCTGTTCAAAGAGCTTTTCAGCCTCGACTAAGACTGGGCTCGCGGGAGCCTGTTGTTTGGCGGCCTGTATACCTTGTTGGGCTTTCATAGTTGGTTCTCCTTATTTACTTGGTGTGATATAGGCCTACTTGTGAGGAATGACTGACAAGCAGGCGTCATCAAATTGAAGACGCAACCCATGTGCCAGCGACGCGGCGCCCGCAAAGCCTTGACTTTCACCGCCAATCATTTCGACTCAGCGCAAAGTCCCGCAATTCGTGGCGGCAGGCTCGGCCAAGCGAACGAAGATCGAAGAGGCGTTGCGACGCCGCGCTCAAGTGGACGCCCGGCGCATTAAAGTGGACGCCAGCAGCGGCACGATTACTTTGTCGGGCGACGTGAGATCGTGGGCTGAGGTGAAGGAAGCCGAGCGCGCGGCATGGGCCGTGCCTGGCGTGAAGAGCGTTTTGAATCAAATGCGGGCAAAGGCTCAGTCGCCGCTGTGAGAACGGGCTTGAACGTGGCCGACGGAAGCGGCAGCCACAACTCCGCGAATGATACGACCAATGCTTCGACCCCACCCGGCAGGCCTGCGCGCTTCAAATCGTCCAGCGCCGCATCATCCAGGAGACATGTCCCAATAACCGAGCCACTGGCTACCACGAAGGCGACGTGCGCGGCGCAGTAAACGTCTGATCGCATTGCCACTGAAGGCCGTTAAATAATGATATTACATCATTTTACCGGGGGCACGCTCATTGCCTCTTATGCAAACTATGATCGACGAAGAGATACCTGACATTTTCGAGAAGGCTCCGCGCGTAAAGGCTGCGTGAACATTGAGATCACACAAACATTGACCGATTGCAAGAGGAGTACAAATATGGGAGGACGTAAAAGCGACAAGAAATACACAAACGAAGCGTGGACCAAACGCGTGGATCATGAAGCCGGACGCCATCGGACGCGGCGCGCTCCGGCTGAACCGCTGGTCTGCGAAGTCTGCGGCGACACTTACGGCGGCCGGCGTTGGACAACCCCTGCGGTCACTAAAGTCAGGCGTAAGCCGACAAACCTTGACTACGCGACGCGCGAGTGGGCGCCGGTCAAGGAGAATGGCGGGAAGAAGAGACGTTCGCGTTTGCAAGAGCCGAAGGTCGTTGTCTGTCCCGCTTGCCAGCGACGGAGAGCGGGTGTGCCGAGCGGCTTTGTCCACCTCGAAGGCGCGTATTTGAATGAGCATAGCGAAGAGATCCGGCATTTCCTCCAAAAGGAGGCCGAACGGGCCGCCGAGGACAACCCGTTAGCGAGGATCATGCGATGGGAAACTGATGAGAAAGGACGGCCCACACTTGCGACGACGACCGAACATCTGGCGCAGAGGCTCGGACACGCGCTGGAGAAATCCTTCAAGGGGGAGGTCAGTTATGATTTCTCACACGAGAACAAGCTGGCGCACGTCTACTGGCGGCGGGAGTGACTTGGGGGCTCTTGATTCTGATGGAGGCTTCAGTTTCAGGTTCGACATCCATCTTGGCGCACTGGCCAAGTATCGGGTCATAATCTGGTCAACCTTTGCCCGATCGGCGGCCGACAGCTTGCGATAACGACGCAGTTGCGCCTCATCCTTTATCTTGAAATTCATTTAAACTCTTGCTTCTCCGCTGTCGGTCCACTGCAGGTTCACCTATTGCGATTCCAGATCTGGTATGCGGATTGCGATTGTATTTTGAAATATCTTTGAACCAAAACTTTGCAAAGGAGGGAAACGGCAATGAAGAGGCACATTCGATCTGGAATATTGGCTCTGAGTCTTTCCACATTACCTTTGGGATTGTCGGCGCTGGGGCAGGCAGGCCCCCAGGGCTACCAGGAGAGAGGCGCCACAACCACTCAGACAGAGGGTAGGCATCGCAGCTGGGGCTGGCTTGGCCTGATTGGATTGCTCGGTTTGGCCGGTCTTACGCGCCGCCGGGAGGAGCCCACCCGCCAACGCGCGGGCGAATATCGCCCGGGCGCGCCTGCAGGCGCCCGGTGAGTTGTTTCGAGGTGGCGTTAATGATTCAGACGGTTTCCAAGCTGGATGTGGCGCAATGCCGACGTACTCGATTTTGTCTGGTGGTTGCGCGAACACAATGATGGACTCGCCTCAGATACGACAAGGGTCGGCTTTTACGGGCTCGACCTTTACAGCCTGCATACTTCAATTGAAGCCGTGCTCAAGTACCTGGACAAAGTTGATTCCGAGGGCGCGCGGATGGCGCGCGCACGCTATTCCTGCTTCGATCACTTTGGGGAGGATTTACAGGCTTACGACTACGCGACCGGCTTTGGGCTGAGTGAGTCGTGCGAGAACGAGGCGATCGATCAACTGCTCGAATTACGCCGTCGCGCGGCTGAATACGCGCGACGTGACGGTCGCGTTATTCGACTCCGAGTTCCACAATGTTTTCCACTACGCGTCTTCCTCCTCGCCGAGCGATGCTGCAACTGGTAGACCATTGCTGCGCCGGACGGAAGTGGTAACAACGCGAAATGGCCGTTGGGGAAATGGGGAGATTTATCCATCGGCAAGCAAAGTTCCGCAATCGCTCCGGCGGATTCTCTCGCATGTTCAGCGACAGACTGCGGCTCACTGTTTCTTCTGATCCTTGCCGCGCATCTTTTCCATCATGTCCATCATGTTCAGGCACATGTCCATGTGATTCTTCATCTCCGCGAGCGACTTCCGCGCCTGGCCGAGGGCGTCCCGCATCCTGGCTGGGTCGTTTGACCGCTCCGCTTCTTCCATCATCTTCGTCGTCTGGTCAACGGACCTCGCCGTCTCCTGACAGCGCTTCCGGCACTCCTGCATCATCTCGTCCATCGACATCATCTGCCCGCGCCGCTGCTTCTCCTGGCCCGGTTTGGCGGGCTGCTGAGCCGCCACGAGCGCGGCGAGCGCAAACGCCAATACGAGGCTTACGACGGTCATCATCTTGATCTCTTTCAGTTTCATAGTCCTCCTTACACGACGCTTATTCTTTAGCGTCTGACGCAATGGGGAGAGACCTGCCACACCGATTAACGACGGGTGGATCTTGAAGGGGAATTTCAAGGGAGATTTTCAGTGGGGAATGCATGCCATAGGGAAGTGTTCAAATGATAACCTATTGAGCGGGCCATTACTATTACAGCGGTTTTCAGATGAACGAAGACTCCGCTCCCTCACGGTCGCGGTACAGTACCGCGCGCGTAAGCAAGCGGCCTCTTCAATCAAGCGCAAACCGCTGTAAATCTCCTTTCGGGCTATCCACCAGTTGGAAGCGCGCGACCACATAGGCGGGCGCATCTTCACACGCCATATTCCTTACTTCTGAGCTCGATTTGGATCTGAATATGAACAGAATGAATAAGCGACCAGCGTGCCTGAGATCCGCGTGACCGCGACGATCCCATTTTATCGAATGAGTGTTGAGATGGCCTGACCGCGCAAAGTTCCCCAATTATCTGGGCGAAAACGCGCAATGCCGATCACATAATCCTGCATCTGCTCTCGGCACATATCTTGCTGTATGTGTAAATTCTGGTTCGTCTATCTGGCTAAGGCGCTCGTCGTGTTTCCCGGCGGCTTCGGCGCGATGGATGAACTGTTCGAAGCGCTGACGCTGATCCAGACCCGGAAGCCGCGTAAGAGTATGTCAGTTGTTTTGTTTGGGACTGAGTTCTTGGATGATGCCCTCGATTTCGGCGCGCTGGAGCGGTGGGGTTTGGTCAGTCCTGACGACCTGCGGATTTTTTATAAGACGGATTCGGTGGATCGCGCCTTCGAGTATCTGAAGAGACAGTTGGAAGAGCTATATCTGATTCCGGCCGGACTCGAGTGGATCAAGATTGCCTGAGATTCATGGAATCACCATCGCCACAAAAAGAACGGAAAAGCCGAAAGAAGCTGTTGTTGCGTATCGGCTGCGGCGCGCTGGCGCTGCTGGCGACACTCGCTATTTCGGGATGGCTCTATTTTCGTTCCGGGCGGTTCAATCGTCTGCTGGCGGAAGAGATCACAAAGGCCGCCAGAGACTATGGGCTTCGTGTCGAAGTCGGCCGCGTTGAACTTGGGCGCGGGCTTCGCAATGCGATACTCCACGATCTGAAGATTTACAACCGAGAGACCGGCCAGGCAGTCGCATTGATCGAGCTGGCGGAGGTCACGCTGGAAATTCGCGAGCCATTTGCTTTTCGGTTGCGGCGGGAAATCGCGCTGCAGCGAGTCGATCTGAGCGGCGTCAGCCTGTGGGTGGACGTCAATGAGAACGGACGATCAAATTTTACCGGCGTCCGGCGACCACACCGCGCGCCGGGGCGCATTACCTTTGACGCCTCGGCTCTGATTGTTGCGCTTCGTCGAGGCGTAATACGCCTCGATGACCGCCGCCGCCAGGTATCAGGAACGTTGAATGACCTTTACACGGAAGCGCGGGCGACGAAAGGGGGCGCTGTAAGTTTAAAGTTTGGAATCGGCGCGTCGCCGTTCAGTTACAAAGGCCGCGAAACTAGCGTCTATTCGCTCGACATCGCTGCGGTTGTCACCGGGACAGGCGCGGATATTGAACGGCTTACTCTGCAATCGCCGATGGCGAACGCGACGGCGGCGGGAAGAGTCGATGGCTGGAGTGAAGCGCGCTACGGGCTTAAAACGAAGGCGCGTGTGACGCTCGCTGAAGCGATGCGCGTCTTCGTTCCCAACGTCGGATTGCAGGGCGTCGCGGATTTCGACGGGCGCGTCGAAGGCGCGGGCCCGCGCTACCGCGCGAGCGGAAATGTGACTTCTGAGGAAGTGATCGCGGCAGGCATACGCTTTCTAGGAGCGCGAGCGGAAGGCGCCAGCGCAGGACCGGAGCGTGATGAGTGGACGTTTTCCAGCCGCGCCGCACATGCGCAAAAAGTCCTCACGAAAGGACTCGTCTTCAATGAAGCGTCGGTTGCCGGTGTGCGCGGGGCCGTTCGTCAGGGAATCGCGCGGCTCAGCGCCGATCAAGCGGACGTCGCGCGGTTTGACGCCGCTCAAGGGCGCGCTGAAGCCATCAGACTGCAACAACTCAGCGCCACGCTCGGCGGCGGGCGCGATGAAGCGCTCAGTGATATGAGCCTGTCGATCGGCGCGCTCGGCGAAGTGACGTTCGGCGAAACACGCGGCCAATTCGTCGCCAATCGAGACGTGATTGGGCTCAGCGCGTTCACTTCATCGGTGATGGGTGGCTATGCGACCGGCGATGTCGCCGTGCAGACATCGCGGGATCGAGTTTCCAGATTGCAGGCGGAGTTCACGAAACTCGACACGACCGGCCTGTTCCCGTTCATCGGCGTCAGAAATGCGCCGATTGCCGGAAGCGCTGATGGGCGCGCCAATGTATACTGGCCGGGAGCGGAATTACGTGACCTGAGCGGCGCCATCACCGCGAAAATCAGCGGAGAAACCGTGAAGACGCCAGAAC
>DASUFM010000773.1:0-3759 GCA_036274535.1 Blastocatellia bacterium | reverse complement strand
ACCATCGTGTCGCCGTGGCCGCCGAGCACGAAGGCCGAAACATTTTCGACCGAAACGTTCAGCGCCTCGGCCAGGAAGCAGCGCATGCGCGCCGAATCCAGAACGCCGGCCATTCCCAACACTCTATTCTTCGGGAACCCGGACTTCTTCCAGGCCACCTGGGTCATCGCGTCCAGCGGGTTCGATACGACGATAATAATGCAGTTCGGCGAATATTTGACGATCTCTTCGGTCACGCTGGCGACGATTTTGGCGTTGGTGTTGAGCAGGTCGTCGCGGCTCATGCCGGGTTTGCGGGCGATTCCGGAAGTGATCACGACCACGTCGGAATTGGCCGTCTCCTTATAGCCGTTGGTCCCGACCAGCCGGCTGTCATAACCTTCGATCGGGCCTGCCTGAGCCAGGTCAAGGGCCTTGCCCTGCGGCATCCCCTCGATGATGTCTACAAGAACCACGTCACCGAGTTCTTTTGAAACCAGCCAATGCGCCGTCGTCGCTCCGACATTTCCCGCGCCGACGACCGTAATTTTCTTTCTACCCATTTATTATCTCCAGATGTCAGATGTCAGATGTCAGATGTCAGGCGCAGAGCGACTTCTTACTGACATCTGACATCTGATATCTGATATCTCTACATATTCTCAATAATCGCGCTGCCGAATTCGCTGGTCTTGACCTTGGTCGCGCCACGCATCTGGCGTTCCAGGTCGTAAGTGACTCGCTTCTGCGCGATGGTTTTAACGATGCCGTTGATGATCAGATCACCGGCTTCCTGCCAGCCCATGTGCTCGAGCATCATAACGCCTGAGAGGATGACTGACGAGGGGTTGATGACGTCCAGGTCGGCGTATTTCGGCGCCGTGCCGTGGGTAGCCTCGAAGACCGCCGCGTTGTCGCCGATATTCGCGCCGGGCGCCATCCCGAGTCCGCCGACCTGGGCGGCGCAGGCGTCGGAAATGTAATCGCCGTTCAGGTTGGGTGTGGCGATGACCGAGTATTCGTCGGGCCGCAGCAGCACCTGCTGGAACATGGCGTCGGCGATGCGGTCGTTGACCAGGATCTTGCCCGCGGGCGTCTTCCCGCCATGGTCCTTCCACAACTCATCCTCGGTCACGATCTTGTCGCGGAATTCCTCCTTGGCCAGTTGATAGCCCCAGTCGCGGAACGCGCCCTCGGTGAATTTCATAATATTGCCCTTATGGACGAGCGTCACCACCTTGCGATTATGCTCGATGGCGTAGCGGATCGCGCGCCGCACCAGGTTCTTCGTGGCCGTGATCGAGATCGGCTTGATGCCGACGCCGGAATCCGGGTTGATCTCGTAGCCGAATTCGCTCAGAAACTCGATCAGTTTCCTGGCCTTTTCGGTGCCTTCCTGGAATTCGATGCCGGCGTAAACGTCTTCGGTGTTTTCGCGGAAGATCACGACATCGAGCTTTTCCGGCTTTTTGACGGGGCAGGGAACGCCGCTGAAATAACGCACCGGGCGCACACAGGCGTATAGGTCCAGAACCTGCCGCAGCGTCACGTTAAGAGAGCGAATGCCGCCGCCCACCGGCGTGGTCAACGGCCCCTTGATCGCGACGACGAAATGCCGGATCGCGTCGAGAGTCCCTTTGGGGAGCCATTCGTTGAATTTGGCGTTGGCCTTTTCGCCCGCGAAAATTTCGTACCACACGATGCGACGCTCGCCGCCGTACGCCTTCTCGACCGCGGCGTCGAAAACCCGCTGAGAGGCCTTCCAGATGTCGCGTCCGGTGCCGTCACCTTCTATGAAAGGGATCACGGGATTGTCGGGAACTATTAAGCGTCCCGCTTCGACTCTAATGGCCCGGCCGTCGGCAGGGGGTTCTATTCCATTGAAAACAACAGGCATAAAGACGTATCTCCTGACTTAAGGGATTTGTGATTGCATTTGATTTTTTGACGTCGAGAGCATTGCTTAAAGCAAGGAGCCGAAAGGCGTGGAAGTCTAACAAAGGCGCCCTATGGGCTGTCAAGCAAGTGTAAAGTTACAAATTTGGCGTTTTGTGACGCGCTTCCCATTATTAATAATAAAAAGAGCGATTTCCCATTTATCATATGAGATTTGAGATTGACCATCGCTGGAATCGATTCCGATTCAATGCCCAATCAACATTGAACGATTTCCGAGCGATGGCAAATATCATATCTCATATGGAAAATGGTAAACACTCTTCTTTCCGGATTTCGCGATTTACTGACTCTGCCGCCTGACGTCTCTCGCACTATCAGAGGATTTCCGGCATAGTTTAAGCGTATGACGCAGATCCAGGAAGCCGCCGGCCTGCTGGCCGATTTCAGAACTCGCGGGAAAAAAGGACAGCTCGACGCCGAACAGGCCGAGCGGGAGGCGCGCCGCGCCGCCGATTTGATTATCGCTCATCATCGGGAGCGGGGCGAACGCCTGCGTGACGCCGTGACGTTGCTATGCGAAATCACGGCGGACGAGAATCCAGAGGTGGCCCGCGCCGGCGTCCGGATTTTATTTCCGGCCCTGATCGAACGCCTGAATGATTCCTTCGACCCGGCGGCCTGCGGGCTCTACGACCGAATCTTCGCACAGGTGATCGATTTCTACCGCCGCTTGCCGGAGGCGGCGGATTTTGACCAGGCCTTGCGCGGCTTCGGACTGATGAACGAATCCGACCTGCTCGCCCGTAAATCCGCAATCCGCAAATCCGCAATCCGCAATCCGCAATCCGCAATCCGCAAAGTTCTTCTTCTCTCTCGCGTCACCATCGGCGCGGACGTGGCCGTCACGAGCGTGATTATCGCCAGACTGCGCGCGCTGCTGCCCGGCGCTGAATTCGTCCTGCTGGGCTCGTCCAAACTGCGTGAATTGTTCGGGGGCGACTCGCGGATTAAAATCCGCGAGATCAGATACGAACGCGGCGGCGGCGTATTGTCTCGATTGAAGAGCTGGATCGGCGTTGTTGAAACGGCGCAAGAAGAGATCAAGGGGTTGAGCGCCGATGAATTCCTGTTGATAGATCCCGACTCGCGGCTGACGCAACTCGGTCTTCTGCCGTTAGTAAAAGACGAACGCAACTACATCTTTTTTGAGAGCAGAAGCTATCAGGGGCTGACGAATGAAATCCGAAATCCGAAATCGATAGGTTGGTTGGCTTCGTGTTGGGTGAATGAAGTCTTCGGCGCAACCGGGGAGACATTTCCATACATCGCATTGCCCTCCGAGCATCTGGAATTCGGGCGTGGCGTCGTCGAAAAACTGCGGCGCGCCGGGGCGTCGCGAGTCACTGTCGTCAGCTTCGGCGTGGGCGGCAATCAAAACAAACGCGTCTCTGAAGATTTTGAAATCGAGACTGTCAACCGTCTGATCAAGGATTCCACGCTCATCCTGGATAAAGGCGCGACCGTCGAAGAACGTGAACAGATCGACCGCGCCGTCGCCGCCCTCCGAGCCGCGGGCCATACCGTCGTTGAAATCAACGAGAGCGATTCAGCCGGAGCGATTTTAAGCGCAAAGATAGAAGCGGACGCGATTACCTGGGACGGAGGCCTCGGCGCTTTCGCCGGCTTGATCGCCGCCGGCGACCAGTATGTCGGCTACGATTCGGCCGGCCAACACATCGCGGCCGCGCTGCGCGTCCCCACCCTGACAATCTTCGTAAACTCGAGTTCCGCAACCTTCGCCGAACGCTGGCGCCCTTATGGGCAAGGCGAAATCGAGGTCTTAGTCCTATAGATATAGACAGGACTACTTTTTGATTTGAT
>DASUFM010000772.1:0-4532 GCA_036274535.1 Blastocatellia bacterium | reverse complement strand
AAGGCCGGTTACACGCTCGCCTCCGCGAAAATTACGGTCAAGGGAAAACTCGCGCGTGACTCAGAAGGCTGGGCGCTCCTGACTGACACGTCGGGACAGCGTTTTGCACTGGAGGGAGAGGGGCTCGACCAGGCTCTACCTGACGCCGCCCCGAACGCGCAAGTAGAGGTCACCGGCGATTGGAAGACCGCAGGCGAGGGGAAAGAAATCATCTCTCCTTTGCCGGCAAAGAAGGCCGGGCGATCTCGAAATGAACAGGGAGATAGCCCTGCCAAGACAGAATACGTCGACGTAACCAGCGGCGGCCCCCTGGAGGCGGGGCTGCCGCCGGCTGCCCCCATCAGGACGACGAGTCCGGGGCTGACGGTTTATCGCGGCGGCGCATTCACGCCGCGATACATTTATGTGCGGCAACAACTCGGCGGGCTGAAAGTTGACCGTCACATTATGCTCCTGGATTTCTCATACACTCCGACCCCGAAGCTTCTGGTAGAGGGTGAAATTCCGGTCACGCGGATTTCATTCAACGACGGGGCGGCATCCGGCGCCGCCGCCGGGATAGGTAACATCATCATATCGGGCAAATATCGCTTCTTCAGGCAAGTCGAAGCGTGGGGGGACCGCCAGGCGGCGTTGCGGTTCGGGTTGGAGCTTCCGACTGGAAAGAAAGACGCTCCGGGCGAGCAAGAACTCCAGGCTCAGGCGTTTGTGCGCCAGCAGCTTTCGCCGATCAGCGGCGGCCTCTCTCCGCACGTTGACCTTACTTACTCACAAGCGAAAGGGCGGTTCATTTTCGGGGCCAACGCCGAAGTTGTTCTACGCTCCCAGCGTGACGGGTTCCGGATGGGTCACGAATTGCGCATCAATACTGACCTTGAATATGTGCTCTTCCCGCGGAAATATGACCGCCCGGGCGGGGAAGTGTTCGCCATTCTGGAATCAAACTTTATTCGCCGCGGAACCGGGCGCGTCGCAGGCGCGCCTGTTGCGGGGAGTCGCTCGACCGAGTATTACCTCGCGCCGGGCGTCCAATACGCGATGCGTCCGAGATTCGTTATCGAAGCGAGCTATCAGCTTCCTTTAGCGCGTGACACCGGGCCTCAAGTTCTCCGCATCGAGCGGGGCTTGCTTGTTGGCGTTAGATTACTGTACTGAGGTGGACAGATGACACGAGCGGCAATAACGGCGGTGCTTTTGGTTGCGCTTTCCTCGCAAGTCTTTGGGCTCGTCCTGGGGCAGGGCGAAAAGCCCGCCCCTGAATTGGATCTCAGGGATGTCGAGGGGCGCGCTCTGCGTCTGAGTGATTACAAGGGCAAGGTCGTGCTCCTCAACTTCTGGGCGACATGGTGTGCGCCGTGCCGGGCAGAGATGCCTGACCTGGTTAAGTGGCAGCGAGAGTATAAAAGCAAAGGTCTTCAGGTTATCGGCGTCACGTACCTGCCGGAAGAATTAGCCGAGGCGCGTGAATTCATCAAAAGCATCAAAGTCAATTATCCAGTCGCTCTGGGCAAGGAACAGACGAAGGCCCTATTTGATAAGGGAGAAACTCTCCCCGTCACCATAGTGATTGATAAAAAGGGGATGGTTCGTGAAGTCATCCAGGGAATCATTTTCCCGGAAGAGTTTGAGGAGAAGGTGAAGCCGTTGCTTCGATAGATGTCTCGCTGGGCTTGATCCGCATAATGCCCGCTCGCGGATCTGCTGATCATATATGTTTTGACAAATTGCGTCTTTTAATGGCAGGGTCTCACAACGAGCCATTGAGACCGAGTGATAGACCGATGGCCGCGCTCGGCGGCAGTCTGATTGCGGGATGAAGGCCCAGGGCTACTCCTCCGCGCCTACGCGGTCTACTGGACACGCTTCTGCGCCCGCTTTTGCAGCGCGATTCCATGGCATTCGGGCGAGCAACATTCCCATCGCACAGGTGTCCGTGATGGCCGCGAACGTCAAGCCGGCGCCGATGAATCCTGCAACCCACAAGAAATGTTCCGTGACCGTAGCGCCCAAAAGAACGCTGACGAAAACGAGACCCCCGGCCACAAGCCGCACTTGTCGCTCTAGCGACCATGGGGCTCGCTCATCGCGCATGACCGGAAACCCGCTGGCCTCCCATTCGAGCATCCCTCCGCGAACATTGTAGACTTCCTTAAACCCGAGCGCCTGTAGCTTCCGCTGCGCAATCGTCGAGCGTCTGCCGGAGCGGCAAATCACGTAGACCGGGATGTCTCTGTTAATCTCTTCCGCGCGACGCTCGATCTCTCCCAGTTGTATGAGTCGAGCCTCACGTATTCTCCCCGCCGCAAACTCAGGGTACTCCCGCACGTCAACGAGCGAGCATTCGCCGCCCGCGCTCAGAATAGAGCGGAGATCGTTCACGCCGCGTTCCATCTTTCCCACGTCCGTCATCTCTTACCTCCTCAGCCTGTCAAACAAGGCTAATTTTTAAACTTGCATATATAACTATATGGTTATATAATTCAACTGTCAAGGGAGGGAGCGCTCATGGCTAGAATGAAACGGAAGCGTCTGACGGATGAGGCGATTGAGATGATCGCGGCGCGATTCCGTATTCTTTCCGACCCCATGCGGTTGAAGATCCTGCACACGCTCGGCGAGGCTGAGATGAGTGTGGGCGAACTGGTGGACGCGGTCGGCGGAAGTCAAGCCAATGTATCCAAGCATCTCGGTCTCATGCTTGAGGCCGGGATTGTCGCGCGCCGCAGGGAAGGCGTGACGATCTACTACCGCATCGCCGATGAGACGATCTTCGAGTTATGCGAGACGGTCTGCTCAAGCCTTAGCGAGCGGTTAGCTGCTCAACAGAGTATCGTCAAGGGGCTTGCTGTCAGGTAGTCGCGCTCGCCTGAGGCGTATGATTTTCCAGTGGCTTTACCTGGCTGTCCGGCTTCCGCCGCGTGTCGTGGACATCTCATCAATGAGCCGGAGTATGGCGTTCGTATGCTCCAGCGCCCACTTCGGATTCGGGCAGGCCGCGCCGGTTTCGCGTTCCAGTTCGATCAGATGCGCGCCGAGGAGCGGCAGGCAGGCTTCCATCCGCCGCATCATATCCGTCATTTTATCGCCTTCAACCGCTGGCGACGGCGGAGTGAGCGGCCCTCGCTCAGCGCCGATCTCGCGCAAAGCCAGATACTCGCTCGGCGCGTTCGCCGCCATGGCCGCCCCGGAC
This sequence comes from Blastocatellia bacterium, assembly GCA_036274535.1. Taxonomy (GTDB): domain Bacteria; phylum Acidobacteriota; class Blastocatellia; order RBC074; family RBC074; genus JAJVID01. The sequence continues at coordinate 1,342 of DASUFM010000772.1, read as the reverse complement.
AATATAGATGAATGACTCATCATTCCCATTGCCCGCATCCCGCCCTGCGTCAGGTTCATTTGCTCCCGCCGATAGCAATCCAATCGATCGAAGTTAAGCCAAATCTCCGCCGCCACGTCGCGCGCGAACTCGCCGTCGACCGAATTGCATTGCATAACCTGATCTCGGAGCATTCTGGCGTATGTGGCTATATTTCGCAGATATGACAGCGCTATCAGATTGTTCAGCGTCGCCATGGATATTCCAATCTGAACGCGTTGATACGGCATTTCCGACTGTCGGTCGTTCTGCGCCGCTGATTGTTGTCTGGCGCAGGCTTCGCCCCGGGCCGGCGTCGCTACACCCTCAGCGGCCAAAGAGAGCCAGGAGAGAAGGATTATGGCTATCTTCATCACGGAATTGTATTTCTCCATTGCCGTCCAGCCCGGCGCGCGGAACAGTATTCGCGCGCTTTTGAACCTTACAATGCGGGGAAGTTAATGACTTTGGGAGGGGGAACGGAGTCTTGAAAAGCTAGCATACCGATAGAGGGTACACAATATAAGCTCCGCCTCGACGCATGACTGCGGCGATTACCCGCCGTGCTTATGGGCCGGTTGCATTTGTGGTGGCTCTCGCCGTTCTTCTCTCACTCTTGCCATTACTTCTTCGTACTTGTCGGACGGCAGGACGCGCACCAGAGTCATCATGCCAACGACTGCGCCCGACCAGCCCGGCGCAAGCCCATATGTTTCCGGCTTGGCGACGGCCTCGTCCATGATCATGTGCATGTCCTGCGGATAGCCGGGAACTCGTTGCCTGTCCGCTGCGTCCATGGTCGTCGCGCCATGCTGATGACCGCCCTGTGGCGCCGAGGTTGGCGGGTGGCCGGTGTGAGCCTGGGCGCCTTGCGGCGGCTGTTGCCGCCCGATCAGGTTGGAGGTCTGCTTTTCGCTGGCGACCGTCGGGCCGAGGCCGCGCCCGAAGCCTGGCGAGAGATTTCCGGACAGGGCGTTACTATCCCGGATGATCCCCATGCCCTCCTCCATCCCGTTGCCGGTTTGCGCGCCGAATCCCGCCGTCGCCACGGGGCCGACCATCGATACCATCTGATTCATCATGTGGTGGGGCAGATGGCAGTGCAGCATCCAATCGCCGGGATTGACCGCGTTGAATTCGATGTCGCGCGCCTGCGCCACTCCTACCAGCACGGTGTTTTGCGGGAACCATGCCGACTCCGGGACGCGGCCTCCTTCAGTGCCCGTAACGCGGAACTGCGTGCCGTGAATGTGCATCGGGTGATGATCCATGCCGAGGTTGACCATGCGAATCCGCACACGCTCGCCGAGTTTGACGATCATCG
>DASUFM010000771.1:0-3326 GCA_036274535.1 Blastocatellia bacterium | reverse complement strand
CAACTGTTCGAAATATTTTGTAAGTTCGTCAAAATACATAGGACAAATAGGACCTAATGGTCTTTGAGAATTAAACGCAACCACACAATTCAACGTAGGGGCGGGTTTTCCCCGCCCTGTTGATCGAGGAGCCGACCAGGGCGGGGAATACCCGCCCCACACAAATGGTTGTATTTATTTTTCAAACACCATTATAGCGGTTTTCAGATGAACGAAGACTCCGCTCCCTCACGGTCGCGGTACAGTACCGCGCGCGTAAGCAAGCGGCCTCTTCAATCAAGCGCAAACCGCTGTAGGTCCTATAAGCGCCATTATGCAATATGTAAGCCATATCGGCTGTTCCGGCTGGAATTATGAGAGCTGGCGCGGCCGTTTCTATCCTGAAGAAGCGCCGCCGAAGCGATGGTTCGAGTTCTACGCCATGGATTTCGACACAGTCGAGATCAATAACACTTTCTATCAACTGCCCACGTCGCATACCTTCAAGGCCTGGCGCTCGCAGGCGCCGGATGGATTCATCTACGCGGTCAAGGCGAACCGGTACCTGACCCACCTGAAAAGATTGAAAGACGCAAAAGCGCCTCTCAAAAGATTTCTGGATCGCGCCAGGCTCCTCGGCGTCCATCTGGGCCCGATCCTATATCAACTGCCGCCGCGCTGGCGTTTGAATATGGAGCGGTTCGAATCTTTCCTGGACCTGTTGCCTGAAGACCTGCGGCACGTCTTCGAATTTCGCGATCAAAGCTGGATGGTTGACGAAGTCTTCCAACTGTTGGAAGACCGCGGCTTCTCCTTTTGCGCTCACGACATGCCCGGGCTGGACGTCCCGCGACTGGCCACCGGGCCGCTCGCATACGTCCGATTCCACGGCGCTTTGGAGAAGTATCGAGGCGGCTATCCGGAGCCGACGCTGAGAAGTTGGAGCAAGTGGATGGAAAAACAGTTGCGGGACGGAAAGGATCTGTATGTTTACTTCAACAATGACGCCGAAGCCCATGCTCCACACGACGCTCTGCGATTGAAACGAAAGATCAAGAGATAAGGTTTACTGGTTTGACCAAAAAGTATTGAAATGAACCGAAAATTAGTTAATGATACGCATGTAGTTCAATTAATAAGTTCCATAACAAGCAGAACTCGCGTAGCGGTAATGCGCATTTGTGTCTTACAAGATGAAAAAACGGCGTCTTCAAATGAGCTTGGTGATTTTCATCAGCGGCGTGGCGATCCTTTACTCCGGGTTATCGTCCCAGGCGCAGCGCGCGAATATTCTTGCGCAGCGGGCGCTGATCGAAGAAAACTGCGTCGGATGTCACAACCAGAAATTAAGTACCGCCGGCGTATCGCTTGAGAATTTGAATTATAACAATGTCGGCGAGAACGCGGCGCTTTGGGAGAGAGTGTTACGCAAAGTGCGCACAGGGCAGATGCCGCCGGCTGGGGCGCCGAGGCTTGAAGCGCCCGACGTGACGGCGTTCGTCAATTGGCTGGAAGGCTCATTGGATCGCGCGGCGCGCCTCAATCCCAATCCGGGGCGGCCTGTCGTCCACCGGTTGAACCGGACCGAATACAGCAACGCGATTCGCGACCTGCTCGCCGTCGACATCAACCCCGGCGCGGCCTTGCCGGTGGATGATTCCGGCCATGGTTTCGACAATATCGGCGAAGTGTTGACGATCTCGCCCACTCTGATCGAAAAATACCTCTCGATGGCGCGCAAAGTAAGCCGCCTGGCCGTCGGCGATCCGGGAATCAAGCCGAGCGAGGAACGATTCCAGCCGCGACGCCTGGCGCGCAGCGAGCGCGTCAGTGACGATCTGCCTTTTTATTCTCGCGGCGGATTGTCTGTTCAATATTACTTCCCGCTCGACGGCGAATATCTCATACGCGTCAAGACGCCGGCCAACGTCAACGTCGGCGCCCCGGCCCAATTCCACGAGATGCGCTTGCCGGTAAAAGCAGGATCGCGAACGATAGGCGTCACCTCCCCGCGCGAAGACGCCAAGGCGGACCCCGCGCTGCCGAGTTTCCGTAGAGCGGCCCCGGCCATGGCCCCGGCGCGGAAGATTCCACTCGATCTGTGGCTGGACGGCGCGCGAATCAAGCGATTCGAAGTCTCCGACAACACTCCGATCGAGGTTGTCACCGTAAGCGGTCCTTTCAACGTCCAGGGCCGCGGCGAGACGCCGAGCCGCGCCAGGATCTTTATTTGCCGTCCCACAAAAGAGAACGAAGAAGCCGCTTGCGCCAAACGGATTATGGCCGCGCTGGCCCGGCGCGCGTTCCGGCGTCCGGTGACGGACGCCGATCTGAATCCGTTGCTGGCGTTCTATGAACGCGGGCGGCGCGAGCGAGATTTCGATTACGGGGTTCAGAGCGCGATTGAAGCGATGCTGGTCTCGCCGGATTTTCTCTTCCGCGTGGAGCGCGCCCCGAAGACGGCCGCGCCGGGCGCGGTCTATCACCTGAACGATTTTGAACTCGCCTCGCGGCTCTCTTTCTTTTTGTGGAGCAGCCTACCTGACGACGAGCTTCTGGGCCTGGCCGAGAAAGGCAAGTTGAAAAATCCGCTCGTCCTGCGACAACAGACTCGCCGCATGCTCGACGATCAACGCTCGCAGGCTTTCGTCAGCAATTTCGGCGGGCAATGGCTGCACCTCAGAAATCTGGACACCGTCACGCCCGATCCCGACCTCTTTCCGAGCGTCGACGAGAGCCTGAAGCAATCCTTCCGGCGCGAGACCGAACTGTTCTTCGAGAGCGTACTGCGCGAAAACCGCAGTATTTTCGACCTGCTGGACGCAAACTACACTTTCCTGAACCAGCGGCTGGCCGAACACTATGGCGTTCGGGGCGTTTACGGCTCGCAGTTTCGCCGCGTCGCGCTGAGCGATCCAAACAGGAGCGGACTTTTGGGACAGGGCAGCATCCTTACCGTAACCTCTTATCCGAATCGAACGTCTGTAGTTCAAAGGGGTAAATGGGTTCTTGAAAACCTGCTCGGTTCGCCGCCGCCGCCGCCGCCGGCCGTCGTGCCCGATTTGAAACCGCACGACAAGGACGGACGCCTGCTGAGCATGCGCGAGCAGCTGGTTATGCATCGGGCCGATCCGGTCTGCGCGTCCTGCCATGCCCGCATGGACCCGATCGGTTTCGCGCTTGAAAATTACGACGCCGTAGGACGCTGGCGCGCAAAAGACGCCGGATCGGTAATCGACGCCTCCGGCAAATTGCCTGACGGAACGAAGTTCAACGGGCCGGCGGAATTGAAAAAGATTCTACTGTCCGGACACCGTGACGAATTCGCCACGACCGTGACCGAAAAG
>DASUFM010000770.1:0-4479 GCA_036274535.1 Blastocatellia bacterium | reverse complement strand
GACCTCTCCTCCTGCCTGGCGATCTCTCGCTCGAGCGCGCGAACCTCCCCTGCGACTGCGCTGATCGCATTGACCAGTCGTCGCCACGTCTCGTCGCGCAGCCTGAGCTGCGAGACCTCCGCGGCGACTTCCCTGCGCGCGCGCGCGATCCGGCGCTTGAGGCGCAGCGGTTTCTTTGATTTGTGACTATGCGGAAGCGCGAGTTCATCCTGCAGCTTCCGCCATTCTCTCAGCCCACTACGGTAGTGCGCGCGAACCCGCCCGATCCCTTCGAGCGCCAGTCGTAAGCGCTCTTCCGTTCTGTCTTCGCGAGCCTCTGGCTCGGCCCCATCTGCCGAGGCCGATTGATCGGAGAATGTAACGATATCGCGAATGTTGAGCGCGCCCGCCGCCAGTTCGTCGCCGATCTTCAATAGCTCGGCGACGGCGATGGGCGAGCGTGTAACAGCACGTTGCGCCCGCCGGCATCCATTCTCAATGCGTTTGGCTAGCAGGATTTCGCCTTCGCGCGTAAGGAGCGGCGCCTTCCCGATTTCGTTCAGATACAAACGCGTCGAGTCCGGCGAGCCTTCGTTTTTCGGCGAATTGTCGCGCAAACGATCGACAAGTGAAAAGTCGCCGGTATCAACCTCCGGCGCCTCCATTCTGTTCAGATTCTGTTCCATATTGCGGATCATTGACCTATCTTTCGCGCGAGAATTACTTGAGTCTCTGATGGAAGCGCCTCGCGCACAAGCGTTCCAGCGCTCTTTCAACCCCTTCTTACCTTTTCTTATTCTTATCGCGAACTTCCTCGAGGACGATCTGGAGCGTGAGCCGCTCCGTCCGACGGAGCATTTCGAGCGGCGCCCCTGCCCTATCCGCTCTTCGGTCAACAGTCTGTGCAGATCATCAATGCCAGCTAAAAGACCGAACCAGACATACAATTGACTTTCACGTCGCACTGTACTGGCTCACCGAAGACACTAGAAATTCATGTAAAAATCCGTCTCCGGATTTCGATGTGGAAGCGTGGAAGATGTGGAAGCATCTATAAAAAAGAGAAGGTACGGTATCTCCCAAACGACCGATGGGTTAGCACCAGTCGCTTGAGTGTTTCCGTACCTTCCCAATCACTATTATATACCCGAATTCCTACCTTGTCCGAACCCGGACATATTTATTTTCTTTACCCACAATTGCTAACCTTCAACGCTGCAATCATTTCAAAGATCACGTAGGGAGTCCCTTTTGTCAGCAAAAGTTTTAGTTGCTTTCAGCCCTACCTCGTCTGTACTCGTATTTAGACCACCCTAACGCTCGCAATACAATAAGTATATATTGACAAACGATAAATATAGAATGTAAGATGGAAACATCAATAATTCATTAAGAAGCATTCTCCGTAAAGGAAAAACCATTATGAAACGAAGCCCAACGATATTTCTTCAGATAGTCATCGTGTTCATCGGTATCGGCGCTCTTGCCCTTATGCTTTGGGCGCCTCGCCTTGAGGGCAGGAATGCGCACGCCACGCCCTTTGAGATTTACTTTAAGGATCCATTCCTGGCGTATGCCTACGCTGCGTCTATTGCCTTTTTCGTCGCGCTCTATCAAGCATTCAAGCTGCTGGGCTATGGCAATCATCATTAACATCGACGTCATGTTGGCGAAGCGGAAGCGCAAATCGTTGGCAGAAGGAGAGCACAACTATGAAAATCAAAATAGTATTCGCGACTGTACTGACACTGGCGTTGGGCGCCGCCGCTCAGGCCCAGACGCTGGACAAAGCCAAACTCGACCAGTTTTTTGACCGGCTCGCCGAAAAGAATAAAGCGATGGGAAGCCTCGTCATCGCCAAAGACGGCAATGTTATTTACTCCCGCGCCATCGGCTACAGCCAGATCAACGGAACCGAGAAGAAACCTTTGACGGCGACGAACGGATTCCGGATCGGTTCGATCACGAAGATGTTCACCGCCGCGATGATCTTGCAGCTCGCTGAAGAAGGGAAATTAAAGCTGACCGACACGCTCGACAAATTCTTCCCGCAGGTTCCAAACGCCAGGAAAATTACTATCGAGCAAATACTCTGGCATCGCAGCGGGATTCCTAACGTAAAGCGCGAGCAGAATGCTCAAAGAAACGTGAACACGATTCCGGTGACAAAGGATGAAATGCTCGCCCTGATCGTCAAAGCCACGCCCGATTTCGAACCGGACACCAAGCGTTCCTACAGCAACTCCGGCTATCAGGTTTTAGGTCTCATCCTTGAAAAGGTAACTGGCAAGTCCTATGGGGAAGCCCTACGGACGAGAATTGCCTCAAAGATCGGGCTTGCGAATACATACCTGGCGACTGGAAATATTGATGCGAGCAGAAACGAAGCTCTTACCTATATGAACTTCGGCGACGGGTGGAAGCCAGTGGCTGAGACACATCCCAGCATCCTCTTCAGCGCGGGCGCCATTGTTTCGACGCCGCACGACCTGGCCAAATTCATCAAGGCGCTGTTCGACGGGAAGATCGTGTCAAAGGAGAATCTCGATCAGATGAAAACGATCAGAGACGGCGAGGGGGCGGGAATGGAAGCCATGACGTTCGCCGGCAAAACCTTCTACGGGCATACGGGCGGCGCCGACAACTACGGAGCAGTGTTGGCTTACCTGCCGGAAGAAAAACTGGCGGTCGCCTACACGACGAACGCAAAGGTTTACCCGGTAGCCGACATTATAAAAGGCATTGTTGACATCTACTACAATCAACCGTTTCAGATTCCCTCCTTTGAATCCGTCGCCGTCAGCTCGGAAGCGCTGGACAAATACGTCGGCGTTTATTCGACTGCCGACGCTCCCGTGAAATTTACGATCACCCGCAACGGCGCGACGCTTTACGCGCAACCGCCCGGGGCGGGAGCTGCCGTCCCGCTCGAAGCGACGGCGCAGGACAAATTCAAACTCGATAATGGCACTGCCGCCGGCATCGTTTTTGAATTCGACGCCGCGAAAAACCAGATGATTATCAAACGGGGCGGCGGGCAGCGGGTTTTTACGAAGGACAAATAACTGAAGTTGCCGCTATGGAATTACAGATTCGCGACATCTCCAAGACTTACTCCAACGGCGTGCAGGCGCTGAAGAACGTGACGCTCACGATTCCGGCGGGGATGTACGGCCTGCTCGGTCCGAATGGCGCTGGCAAGTCCACGCTGATGCGCATCCTTGCCACGCTGCAAGAGGCAGATGGAGGCAGTGTCCAACTCGGCGACATAGACGTGCTGAATCAGAAAAATGAAGTGCGCCAGACGCTTGGTTATCTGCCACAGGAGTTCGGCGTTTATCCAAAGGTGAGAGCGGAAGAACTGCTTGATCATTTTGCGGCGCTGAAGGGCATCACCGAGCGCCGGGCGCGCAAAGAGGTTGTCGAGGCGCTGCTGCAGAAGACGAATTTGTGGGACGTACGCAAGCAGAAGCTTGGCGGCTACTCGGGTGGCATGCGCCAGCGCTTTGGCATGGCCGTGGCGCTGCTGGGCAATCCGAAGCTAATGATCGTGGACGAGCCGACAGCAGGACTTGATCCGGCTGAGCGCGTGCGATTCTTGAACCTGCTGAGCGAACTCGGACAGAACAGCGTCGTCCTTCTCTCCACGCACATTGTTGAGGATGTGAGCGAGCTGTGCGCCAGAATGGCCATCATTGACAAAGGGGAGATTCTGCTCGAAGCCGAACCACTGCGGGCGATTGACGAACTCCAAGGCCGCATCTGGAGCTGCGAGATTTCAAAAGAAGCCCAACAAGATCTGGAACGAGAGCACGCGGTGATCTCGACGAAGCTCTACGCGGGACGCGCCATCGCCCGCGTCTACAGCGATGCGACGCCAGGTCCCGGCTTTGAGCCCGCAAGGGCAGACCTCGATGATGTCTACTTTAGCGCCGTGACAGGACGCATAGGCCGGCGACGTGAGCGCCAGGAGTCGGAGGGCAGACCGTGAAGTTCTGGGAAATCTTTCGCTTTGAGTTTAGGTACCAGGCGCGCCGCGTCGGCGCCTGGCTCTATTTCGTAGTCCTTTTTGTCGTCGCGTATCTGCTTAGAGGTGACGGCGTCAATTTCCCATATGCCATTGCCCAGGAGACTATCCTCACCGGCATGCTCTGGATTCTGATGGCCCCGGCCGTGGCCGGCAGTGCAGCGGCGCGTGACGTGCAGACGCGGATGGATTCCCTCATCTACACTGCTCCCATCAGCAAGACTGACTACCTTGGTGGGCGATTTCTCGCGGCGTTTGCCCTCAACGCGTTGATCCTGCTCGCCGTGCCGCTGGGTATGCTGACCAACTTCCTATGGCCTGGCGTGAAATCCGAGATCGTTGGTCCATTTCCTCCGGCCGTTTACCTCAGCGCCTACGGTGTTTTTGCGTTGCCGACCGCCTTCACCTTCACGGCAGTCCAGTTCTCGTTGGCCGCGCTGAGACGCCGACCCATCGTCAGCTACCTTGGCACT
>DASUFM010000769.1:0-10584 GCA_036274535.1 Blastocatellia bacterium | reverse complement strand
GACAGAACCTGGTCGTAAAACTGCGCGATCTGTGGCGTATCGATTGACATCGGCAATTCGCTCTGCATCGTCAACAGATTTTCCGCATTGGCGACACGACGAAGTTCTTCCCGCCTTCGCGCAGGTCGCGCGACCATATTTGAACCAGCCGGTCGGAATCTCTGTAAGGCAGCGGCCGCAGGAGGACCGAATTGACTACGCTGAAGACGGCCGAATTCAAACCGATGCCCACGGCCAGCGTCGCCACCGCGATCGACGTAAAGCCTGGCTTTTTGATCAGCAATCGAATCGCATATCGCATATCCTGAAACATTTCACCCTCCTAAGAAAATCAGTTCGTAGTTCCGCCTTCAGGCGGAAGCCTGAGGTAAAGATCAATTCCGAGAATCCAAACTATTCCGCCTGAAGGCGGGACTACGAACTTTTCATTGTTTCCGGGCGTCGCAACGCGACATGAAGGCTCCTCGGAAAAAATAAGGCCTGTAGGACATATAAGGCCTATAGGCCCTATTCATAACTGATTTATTCACATCGCAGAGCGATCAGCGGATCGTTACCTCATCCAAGCTTAGGTAGCTCATTGAAAAAATGGGAAGAGTCGTTTCAATTCAGTTTTGTCAGGCCGCCGCCCGTATTCGCAAATTTCGAAGGCTTCGGCGTGTTTCACTTTCGCCGCGGCCTCGCCGCCGTACCATTCCTTCAACACGTTTCTGAAGCGATTCGCTACGCCGATATTGCGCGCTTCATGGCCGTCGCGGACCACCTTGACGCGTTTGGCGCGCTCTTCGGCGTTTTTGGGAATCAATCCTTCGTGGCCGTTCGCGCCGCCTTCCAGGAACTGCGATTCCATGACAGCCAGCGCGTCCAGCTTCTTGTCCATTACCGAGTCTATGGAGACGGCGATGTCAGGCTGCGACGGATTGGGCTTCATGAACCGGTCGGTGTAATACATAAAGATCGGGTTGTTTTTCATTGGAGGCGTTTCGGGGCAAATAAACGGCACGGTGACCATATAAGCCGCGTCCTGCACCAGTATGCCGGTGTAACGATGGTCGGGGTGGTAATCGTTGGGGCGCGGGCTGAGGACGACATCAGCTTTCCAATCACGGATCAATCGAATGATCGAGCGCCGGATTTCGAGCGTCGGCGTCAACTCGCCGTCGTGGTTGTCCAGGACCTCGACCGTGGTTCCCAGAATCTTTGAAGCCTCTTCGACTTCTTTTTTTCGGCGCATGGCGAGCGGCCCGCCGGCTTCGCGCCAATGGCCGATGTCGCCGTTGGTGACCGAGACGAGTTTGACGTGATGGCCCTTGGCGGCCCACATTGCCGCCGTCCCGCCGACCGACAATTCGCAATCGTCGGGATGCGCGCCGAATGCGATGATGCGCAGCTTGCCGTCGCCCGTTTGCCCCGTTTGCTGACTGGCGGCGGTCTTTTCAACGTTGATTGTGAGAGCGATGGCGAGCGCCGGCAGGAGCGCTAACGCGATGCGGTGGAATGTGAGCAGGGAAGTCCTCTTCATTTATCTTTGTCCTCCGAAGGAATGTTCTCAATTTCGATATGATGGTTTTGTGTTACGCGATACAGCGCGTGGAGTGATATGCTGAAGTTGTTCGGCTATGATTTCAATAGCGTTTCGGTAAAAAGTAATGAAAAATCGCCGGCAGGAGGTTAGAGATGTCCACTAACTATGAGAACTTGATTGTCGATGTGAGCGCGCCCATAGCGCGCATTACGCTCAATCGGCCCGAACGGCGCAACGCGCTGTCGCTGGCCTTGATGCGCGAATTGACGGCCTGTTTACGGGAGATAGGCGGATCGGACGAGATACACGCGGTAATTCTTTCCGCCGCCGGAAACGTCTTTTCCTCGGGCCATGATCTGACCGAGATGCGCGGGCGTTCGATCAGCGATTACCGCTACATTTTCGAAACCTGTGTCGAGATGATGGATACGATCCAGAGCGTCCCGCAGCCAGTAATCGCCGAAGTGAGGGGAATGGCGACCGCCGCCGGATGCCAACTGGTCGCGGCTTGTGACCTGGCCGTCGCCTCCGAAGACGCCAAATTCGCCACGCCGGGCGTCCGCATCGGACTGTTCTGCAGCACGCCGATGGTCGCATTGACGCGGGCGATCGGCCGCAAACGCGCGCTCGAGATGCTGATGACCGGAACGGCGATTGACGCGCACACCGCCGCCGAATGGGGGCTGATCAATCACGTTTTTCCGGCCGCTCAGTTGCGCGACAAGACCCTGGCTCTGGCCAGGCGGATCGTCGAAGCGAGCCCGCTTATCATCGGCATCGGCAAACATGCTTTTTACGCGCAGATCGATCTCGATCAGGCCAAAGCTTACGATTACACGAAAGAGGTCATGAGCCTGAATGCGATAGCGGATGACGCGCAGGAAGGCATCGGGGCGTTTTTGGAGAAGAGGGAGCCATGCTGGAGCGGCCGCTGATATGAACATCCTCTCGCTCGAAAACGTCAGCAAAACTTACGGCGTCAAGCCGCTGTTCGAATCAGTCTCCTTCGGCCTGGACGAATCTGACAAGGTAGGCGTGATCGGCGCCAACGGCAGCGGCAAATCGACGCTTTTGCGCGTCATCACCGGGGAAGAGCCGCCGGACACAGGCCGCGTGGTCATCGCGGGCGAGAAGATCGTCGCCTGTCTTTCGCAAAACCCGCCCTACGACCCCGATGAAACGGTCATCGAAGCGGTCTTCAGCGGAGGCAACGAAGCGCTGCGGCGGAAACTGGATCTCGTTCGCGAATACGAGGAAGTTTGCGCCAGGCTCGCGGAGGAAGGGGGCGGGGACGAAAAGTTGATGAACCGCGTCGCCGACCTCACCCGGTTGATGGAGACTTCGGACGCATGGCGGCTCGAGACCGAAGCGAAAACCATCCTGGCCCGTCTAGGCGTCTCTGACCTGCGCGCGCGAATGAGCTCACTGTCGGGCGGCCAGCGCAAACGCGTCGCGCTGGCGCACAGCCTGATTATCGAACCCGACCTGCTGATCATGGACGAGCCGACCAATCATCTGGACGCGGAAACGGTCGAGTGGCTGGAGAAATATCTGGCCGGATTCAAAGGGGCGCTGTTGCTGGTCACTCACGATAGATATTTTCTGGACCGCGTCACAAACCGAATGCTCGAAATCGATCGCGGCCGTGTACAGATGTACGCCGGCAATTATGGAACTTACCTGGAAAAGAAACAGGAACAGGAGGAGCGTCAGGCCGTAGAAGCGCAGAAACTGAAACAAATGGCGCGGCGCGAGCTCGAATGGCTGCGGCGCGGCCCCAAAGCGCGCACTACCAAAGCCAGGGCCAGAATTGATCGAGCGAACGAATTGATCCGGCAATCGCGCCAGGCCGCGAGCGAGATCGCCGGCAAAAAATCTCTCGACATCGCGTTCGAATCGTCGCGGTTGGGAGGGAAGATCCTGGGGCTGCGTGGGATCAATAAATCTTACGGCGGGCGCGCGATCATCAGCGACTTCAACTATCAATTCAAGCGCGGCGACCGCATAGGCGTAATCGGCCCGAACGGCGCTGGCAAAACCACGCTGCTCGAAATCATCGCGCGGCGTATCGAACCTGATACGGGAGAAATCGAGGCGGGTAAAACCCTGGTCATCGGATATTACGATCAGGAGAACCGCGAATTCGACGAATCGCAGCGGCTGATCGATTACATCAAAGACGTTGCCGAACGCATCCAGACGGTTGACGGCGATTGGATTACCGCCGGCCAGATGCTTGACCGTTTCCTCTTTCCGCCCGCAATGCAGTATCAACCAATCGCCACACTGTCAGGCGGCGAACGTCGCCGGCTCTATCTGCTCAGAGTCCTGATGGGCGCGCCGAACCTGCTGCTGCTCGATGAAATCACGAACGATCTGGACATCGCGACGCTCTCGGCGCTGGAAGATTACCTTGAGACTTTTCCCGGCTGTCTCCTGGTCGTCAGCCACGATCGCTATTTTCTCGACCGCACGGTTGATTACATATTCAGGTTCGAAGACGCCGGCAAAATACGGGAATATCCCGGCGATTACTCGGCCTTCATCGAAATCCGCGATCGCGAAAACGCCGAAAAAACATCGATCGAAACCGCCACGAAAGCCGTCCCGAAACAGCGGGAAGAGATCAGGCCCGCGCAGGATTCGACGGCGAAGCGCAAATTGTCGTTTAAGGAGAAGCGGGAACTCGAAGAATTGGAAGCTCGCATCCCCGCCGCCGAAGCGCGTAAGGCCGAAGTCGAAAGAGAACTCGATGCGAATTCGAGCGACCATGTGCTCGTGCAAAAACTTTACGAAGAGCTTCAGACTCTTAACGAACGACTCGATCGTGATTTGAATCGCTGGGCTGAGTTGGCTGAAATGGCTTGAGCGTTAACTCATGCCACTGAGACAGGGCTGGATAAGACTCAGCCGCTGTTAATTGACCCCCTGCCTGTTTATTCTACTTTTCCTGGCGGCAAAGACGAGCCGAAGCTCTTGTTTTCTATTGCTGTCGTTTTTCCAGATAAGCCCGCTTGATTATGGGCAGGTATTTCACCTGGTCATCGGTGTCTGGTTGTAATGGGACGTTGGAGATGACCTGAACATTGCTCAATCCCTGGGTCACCTCGCCGAAGACTGTGTATTTGCCATCCCATTGAGGCGCGGGCCCCAGGCAGACGAAGAACTGGCTCGTCGCGCTGTTTGGGTCACCAGACCGAGCCGCGCCGACCGAGCCACGCACGAACGGTCGCGTGCTGAATTCGGCGGGCACTTTGGGTTGATTATCATCTCCACGGCCCCACAGCGCGCGGTTCCCGCCTCCACGAGTCTGCGGGTCGCCGCCCTGGATGATTTCATTAGGAATAACGCGATGAAATCCGAGACCGTCGTAGAATTTTTCGCGGATCAGCTTCTTGAAATTCTCTACGTGCAGCGGCGCGGCGTCCTTATAAAGCGCGATCTTGAAGGTTCCGTAATCGGTCTCAAGCACCGCGACCTCATCGTCAAATACCGGTGGTCCGGTTAATACCTTCGGCGTGGGCATTGCCGCCGGACCGTTGTTTGTAGCTGTGTCGTTGGAACAAGCGAGAGCGAAAACGCCAAGTAAAAATGCGACAAAGAGTTTTTTCATAGATTGAACTTCAGCCTTCTAACTTCTTCTTCAATATTTCATTGACCGCTTGCGGATTGGCTTTGCCGCCGGAGGCTTTGAGGACCTGGCCGACGAAAAATCCCATCAGCGCGGTCTTGCCGCCGCGATAATTTTCGACCTGCTTCGGATTGGCCGCGATCACTTCGTCGACGATCTTTTCAATCGCCGAAGTGTCGGTGATCTGCGTGAGACCTTTCTCTTTGACGATCTCCGCCGGAGTCCTGCCGGTCGCGAACATTTCGACGAAGACGTCTTTCGCGATCTTGCCTGAGATCGTCTTGTCATCGATCAGGCGGATCATCGCGCCCAGGTCTTCGGCTTTGATCCTGCATTCAGTGATGTCGAGCTTTGCGTTCGTCAGTTCACGCAGCAGTTCCGACAAGATCCAATTCGCGGCCGAACGATGGTTCTTTGCGGCAAGGGCCGCGGCCTCGAAGTAATCCGCCAATTCGCGCTGGCCGGTCAGCCTGAACGATTCGTCCGGGCTCAGGTCGTAATCACGCATGAAGCGCTGGCGGCGCGCCTCGGGAAGCTCTGGCAGTTCATTGCGCAGACGTTCGATCCACTCTTTGCCGACTTCGAGCGGCGGTAGGTCGGGTTCGGGGAAGTAGCGGTAATCGGGCGCGTCTTCCTTCGAACGCATCGTGTAGGTCTTGCCTTCCTTCTCGTTCCACAAACGGGTTTCCTGCGTGATTTTTCCGCCGGTCTCCAGGACGGTGATCTGGCGGTCTATCTCGTATTCGATGGCCTTTTGAAGGAACCTCAGAGAGTTGACGTTTTTGATCTCGGCCCTGACGCCGAGCTTCGTTTCGCCCGCGCGCCGCACCGAGACGTTCGCGTCACAGCGCAGATTGCCTTCTTCCATATTGCCGTCACACACGTCGACATATTGAAGTGTGCGGCGCAGGAAGTTGACGTAATCATAAGCCTCCCAACTCGAGCGGAAATCCGGCTCGCTGACGATTTCAAGCAGCGGCGTGCCGGCGCGGTTGAGGTTGACATAAGACTTGCCGGGGTCGCCGATGTCGTGGACCGATTTGCCGGCGTCTTCTTCGATGTGCGCGCGCGTGATTCCGTAACGCTTGAGACGCCATTCGGAAGCGCGCCCGCCGTCGTCACGCTCGCTGGTCAAAATCTCGACCGCGCCATGCTCTGAAAATGGGCGGTCATATTGCGAAATCTGATAACCTTTCGGCAGATCGGGATAAAAATAATTTTTCCGCGCGAAGATCGATTCGGCGTTGATCCTGAGATTGAGCGCTAGAGCCGCCTTGCCCGCCAATTTCACGGCCTCGCGGTTGAGCGTGGGCAGCGCGCCGGGCAGACCCAGGCAGACCGGACAGGTGTTGCTGTTCGGTTCCCGCCCGAATTCAGTCGAACAGGCGCAGAAGATTTTTGAATCAGTCTTGAGTTGCGCGTGGACTTCCAGGCCGATGACGGCCTCCCAACCTTCCTTCACTGATGTTCACCTCGTAAAATTCCCGAGAGTAAAATGAATAGGACTTATAGCCCCATAGACCTATAAAACCAATTCATTATTTAAATTGAAATCGCCGGTATGATTTTACTACACACGATCGCAGACGACGATGCGAATATAATTCATCGGAATAGTCCGCTCCGGGCAGTATTTCGCGCGCAGTTCTTTGGCGTCATAATCTTTCAATAGTTTGAAATTGAACGCCGCCAGATAATCGCCGATCGTCTCCGGGTTGAGGCCGAACAACCACGGTTCGCCAAGTTTCGCCGCGATGCGGGCTTTGTTGATCGCCTCGCGATTGTCCGAAGAGCCGTCGACCACCTCTTTAAGCATATAGTCGAAGATAAACCTCATACCCGCGCCGCCGAGCGTGTGAATCTGGGACAGCGCGCGCGTCATGGCCTCCGCCGTCAGATAATACGTGACGCCCATCCACACGACCAGCGAGCGGCGGCCGGATTCGAAACCGGCCTGCCGCAACTTATCGACCAGATCATCCCGCTCGAAATCGACCGTGACGAATCGCAGGTTCTCGGGCGCGCCGATGCGGCTCATTACTTTGCGCTTGACCGCCTGAGTCGCCGGATGATCGACTTCGAAGACCGTTACATTGCGCAATGCGCCTTCGATCCGCAGCGAAATCGTGTCGAATCCCGCGCCCAGCAGCGCGATTTGCTCGAGTCCGTTCGTGGCCATCTCCTCGGCGATCTCGTCGCTGAGTCTTGCGCGAATCGTCAGAAATTCCAGAGCGCCCGGCGCCCAGACATCGACCGCGCGCGTAGTCGGATTGGCAAGCCAACGGGATCGGGCAAGCAGCTTGAAAGACGGTCTGATCAGGAATTTGCTCGCATGCGGGTCGAGGAGGATGCGGCGCTGCGCGGGCTGGAATTGTTCGAGCGCGCGCAACACAGTCATCACTTCGGCCGTGCTGCTGTAATTGTTTCTCATTGCAGTATAGCGCGCCAGTGAGCGTTGGCGCGTCATGTCCTGAAGCAAGCGGGGCGCCTTATCGTATTGGACACGCAATGAGCTCGACTTTATCGAATGTGAGATCGGCGCTCAGCGCCGATCTCACATTCGATAAAGTCTCGTTTAACCGTTAATTGCGTGGCGAACCACTTATCCGCATAGGTCTTAAGCGGTTAGTTTCAGGTTAAGTGAGCGGTTAATCGCAGGTTAACCGGCGATATTCGACGCTTGATATTTTTCAACGTCATCACCGGATTACGGCATTGAAAAATGCGCTGACTTTGTCCTTTTTGTGGCGCCGCCCGCTTGCGCCAGCGCCACAAAAAGGACAAAGTCGAGCTATGAGCTATTACAAAATCAGTTCGAGGAAGGCGGTTCCTTCGATTGGATTGTACCGATAAGGCGGAATTTCTCTGAAGCCGAGTGATTGGTAAAGCGCGCGAGCGCTCTTCATCGTGGGCAGCGTATCCAATCGCATTCTGACGTACCCGATACGGCGGGCTTCATCGATGATCGCTCCGGCGATCTCTCGCCCGAAATTCATGCCGCGAAACTTCGGCCTGACATAAAGCCGCTTCATTTCACAGACGTTCTCTTCGATCTCGCGCAGCGCCACACAGCCCGCGATTTCGCTCTCATGTATCGCTATGAGTAAACGCCCACGCGGCGGCGCATAATCGCCGGGCAGATTGGCAAGTTCCTCATTGAAATTCTGAAAGCCGAGGTCGATGCCCAAAGACTCTACGTATTCGGTGAAAAGCCCTCGCGCGTGCGTTAAATCTTCTTCAGTCGTCGCCTGTCTGAACGTCAACATCCCAGTCCTCTTTCCATCCACAGGTCGGTTTGCGCTTCGTCGCCCATTTGGAAAACGTATGAGCCTACGGCGTCAAAGCCGCATTTGCGGTAAAAGGCGATGGCGCGATGGTTGTGTTCCCATACGCCGAGGAAGACTGTTTCATGGCCCGATTGTCTCGCGCGATCGAAACAGGCCTGCATCAGCGCTTGCGCGACGCCCTTGCCGTGAAATTGCTGGTCGACATAAAACCGCCCGATCTCGACGGGCGCAACGCCGCTGACGCAATCCGGGACCTCGCCGCTGTAGAGCTTGGCGAAAGCGACCGGCGCAGCCCCTATTTCAGCGATCAGAAAAATCACGCGCGGGTCGGCGAGTTGCGCCGAGAATTTTTGCGGCGTGAAATTCTGCGACATGTAAAATTCTATGTTCTCGGGCGAATTCATCGGCGCGAAAGCGTCGTGGAAAGTGCGCCGGGCAAGATCGTTCAGCATTTCGGCGTCAGCGGCCGTAGCTGCGCGAATTGAAGGAGTGGATTGCTGAAGAATCGGGAATTCCAACTGCGGGCCTTCTATAGATAATTGATGAACTCGTCTATCGTCATTCCGGCTTGAGCGATAATGCTGAGCAGCGTCCCTCGCTTCAGGTCTTTATTGTGATACGGCACGACGACCAACAAGCTGCTTTTATAAGAATGTTTGTAATAATGGTGACTTCCGCGCACATGATCCTCGTAAAATCCCGCGCGTTGTAATACCTGCATCACTTGTTTCGGTTTTAGTGATGGGAGACGACTCATGCGGCTGCCAGGACATCAATGCCGATTTGTTCAGCGTGGATGCGGCTATCTTCCGGCACCGGTTGTCCGTCTTTGATCAGAACCTCTAAATAACCAGTGATTGCTTCGCGCGCCATTTTTCGCGCTTCCTGCAGGTTGTCGCCTTCAGTTACTAATCCGGGCAGCGCTGGACAAGTGACGATGTATCCACCTTCCTCGGCGGGAGTGAAAATGACGGTGAAATTATAGTTTCGAACGCGCATCGCTTCCTCCGGATTGCGCCTTGTCGACGATTTTCTGGGCTTTTGCGCCATTTTGCGTGTTGTCATTATTCTTACCCAATTGATTGTGACCGTAAATCGCTACTCCTGACTTCCTTAACGACCGATCCGGCGAGATCCATGTCCTGGATTAAGTCTGCAAGTTAAACGTTTCAGTATCCAGCCAGCGCAGACGCTCGCGCACAGGACTATTATTACATTTACTAAAAGCCCATTCCACAAAATGATTGTCGGACCAGCAAACCCTCCTGTCTGGTATAAGTAGAACGGAAAGCCAAAAAATACAGGACAATCATCACAAGCGCCTATATACATATGGTTATAGCTGTGAATATTGAGCCAGATAAAGGGGACTGATCCAATGGCACAGCCAATCTCGAAGGATTTATCCCTTATGATCTTCCAGAACTGTAGGCTCATCTTTTTGCTCGAGTTCCTGTAAATAATCGCACTGACTTCGTCCACTAAATGGTGAGCACAGCGTCAACTACTGTTTTACTTCGTTTTCCACCGGGTTGAGTCGCTCACTGATCTCATTGACCAATCTGCCCAGAGTCTCGCGCTTGAGCGCGGAAACTGGAATCGCATTGTAAACCGCGCATCGATTCTTCAGTTCTTCCGGATCGACCAGATCCGCCTTGTTGAAGACCAGCAGTCGCGGGACCGCGTCGAGCTGCAATTCGCCCAGGATGCGATTGACCGAGGCGATCTGGTTTTCGAGCTGCGGACTGGAGACGTCCACCAGATGAATCAGCAGGTCGGATTCCTCCATCTCTTCCAGCGTGGCTTTGAACGCGGCGAGCAAATCTTTCGGCAGGTCGCGTATGAAACCAACGGTGTCGTTAACGATGATTTCCTGATCGTGCGGCAACCGCAGCCTGCGGCTGGTCGGATCGAGCGTGGCGAACATTCGTTGTTCGGCGACGACATCACTTTTGGTCAGGGCGTTGAGCAGTGTGCTTTTGCCCGCGTTGGTGTAGCCGACGATTGAAACTACGGGCAGGTCGCGCCGGACGCGCTGGACGCGGCGCTGTCGGCGGCTTTCGCGTACGTGTTTCAGCTTTTCTTCGAGAAACGCTATGCGCTCGCGCACGCGGCGGCGGTCGACTTCGAGCTTGGTTTCG
>DASUFM010000768.1:0-5270 GCA_036274535.1 Blastocatellia bacterium | reverse complement strand
GCATTCCGGGCCGATGGATGTAAGTCATTCCCACCGAGAAATCGGGGTAGAAATCTTTTTTGGCGAGTTGGATGTTGTACTGCTCGCGGTCAATCCTGCGCCGCTGCGCCTTCAACGCCGGATAATTCGTGAGCGCCATTTCGTTGAGATCGGCCAGGCTGTATGTGAAATCGCGCGGCTTGAACTCTTCCGGACTTCCGACCGTCGTCTCCGGCTCGCGGAAGAGCAGGCTGTTAAGCCGCGCCTCTGCGGTTTGCCGGCGCTGTTCGAGCATGGTCAATTGTTCAATGAGTTTGGAAATCTCGACCCGGGCCTTGAGCGCATCCTGCTGAATCCCTTTGCCCACGGCGTAACTGGCCTCGGCGATCCTCGCGAACTTCTCCAGAAGGTCTTTGTTCTTTGTGATCGTCTCGATGGCTTTGTCCACGTAATAAAGGTCGTAGTAGGCGTCTTTGACTTCGGCGACCACATTCAATCGCGTCTGCTCGTAATTCCACCACTCGGCCTCGGCCTCCACATTGGCCATCCGGCCCTTGATCGCGAGCTTGCCTGGGAATGGAATCTCCTGACTGAAGTTGAGGGCGCGACCGCTTGACGGATCGCCTTTCTGAACGTCGAAGGGCGGAATCGGAGTAGCGTTGCCCATATACCCATAACTGAACATCGGATCAGGCAGCGCTTTGGCCTGCGGAACGCGAGCGCGCATCATGTCGAAGTTGCGACGCATCGCGATGATCTCCGGATTCTGCTCCAAAGCCTCCGCCACCAGCGCTTGAAGGGAGACGAACCCCGGAGTTAGTTGGCTCGTCTCCGGAGCGCGTGAATCATTTAAAGAAGATCGCTGCATCGCCTGCTGCGCGGCGGCGTTCACGCCTGGCAGAGAAACGGCAAACAGCAAACACGCAATCAATCTTTGAATTCGGATCGATCTCATCACAACCTCTCATCGTCCGCGCAGACCTGTCACTGGCCCGTCACAGATGTGCGGTATAAAAGCCTGGCCACGCCCCATCCCAGGCGCATATTGCGCAAACGCCGCGGGACGAACCGAAAAATGGAAACTCAACTGGAGCGAGAAAAAGGATTGATTAGATCAGGAGAGAGGAATGTGTAAGGTAAAGCGGCCGGGAGCGGGATGGTGGTAAGACTCCGAGATATTCGGGCGTGAATACCGTCTCCATAAGCGGCCCGAATCCCTGAATGTTGTCTTCGGCCGGGATGAAAATCGGCGTTGTGATGGGAAATGTCTGCTCTGCGGCTTGTGGCGCCGGGTGACAGCACATTACCGCTCCCTGCGGTTGACTGTTCATCCCTATAGCCCTTGCGTCGCATGATGAATGACTGTCGGTAGGGCAGCAGGCGTGGGGAGATATACTCTCATCAGCGCAATAGCAAATGACGCTTGCTTGGGATTGATGGGAGAAAAGCAGCAAAATCGCAATTCCCCGCGTCAGCGCCCACATAAAGGCTTTGCCGGATGTGAGCCCTGGTTTTGTCGTTTGCCATGCCAATGTTATCTCCTTCCTGCATCAAGAAATCAGGACGGTGTTTTGCCGCCGGAACCTTTATGGCGCCCCCTTACGTTCGGCTGCCACAGGCCCCCGTCGCCACTACCGTCAATCGTCAGTCTTTCACAAAGCAATCACCGTTCCATCGAGTAATCATCGAGCAATCATTGAAAAAGAGCGATTTTGCCGCTCGACGAAGACGCATCGGGGAAATTTTCACGGCTGCCTGCGCGGTTTTCCCCACCCTCTCACAAATAGCCATCTCAAAAATGAAAATACCCGGGCCAGGTATATATCTGGCCCGGGTATTCGAAGGTTTTCTACACATAGCCGACAAGGCCATGGATCATAACGGGTTATTCACTGCAGGTAGGCGTTTGTGACATATTGCTGCGCCATCCGATGTGTATTGAAATAGGAAGCGTTCAAAGCGATCGCGTGCCGCATCATGTCTATCCACCGCTCGCGGTTTTGATGGAATAAAGTGTCACTTTCGGAATTATTTGGCGTAAAAGTTTCGGCGCTATTTGGCGCGTCTGATGTTTAGAATTGGCCGTGAGCTTTCGACGAGATGTCTGGATTTTTATCATGAACAGGGCAAGACAAGATGCCGAAAGCTCACGAGCCACCGCTTAAATCACCACTACTATGGAGCAGGCAGCGCACTACTTTTCCGCCGCTCTTCCGAAAGAATAAAGAGTGTCCTGGGTCCGGATATAGATGCGGTCATCTGCGATTGCGGGTGTGGCATAGCAATCTTCGCCAAGATCATTGACCGCCAATACCTCCCAGTCATTACCGCCAGCCTTCACCACCGATACCTTTCCGGCCTGGCTGACGAAGAGTACCTTGCCGTCGGCTGCAACCGGCGAAGCGAAGTAACTATCGAGCGCATCCTTCAATCGTCCCTGTTTCAATATCTCTCCGGTCTCGGGACCGATCGTCGTCACGATCCCACCGCTCTTAACGAGGTAGATCACATCTTGATAGAGCAGTACAGAGGAGGAATCCGTCAGGAATTTGGTTACACGCCACTTGATCTTGCCCGCAGGAGATCGATTCGTCCGGCCGTTTATTCCGCCTACGTCCACCGCCAGGAAAGAGTTATTGCCGCCCTGCGTGAGCCCCAGGGCACGGTTCCACTCGGCGGCATCGACCGCGCCGTCCTTATTGCCGTATTCGCGATCGATCGCCAGAACAGCGCCGCGAAAGGCAGGATCAGGGAACTCATCCGGCGCTATCTTGCCATCCCCGTTTTTGTCGGCCTTCAGATTATTGACCAGCGATTCGAACGGCGGAACGGCGTCGGTGTATATGTAAAAAGTATCCCGGTTCACAACCGGGCTCGATACTGGCATGACGCCCATCCCCTTAACACCCCACAGCTTTTTCCCCGTTTTGACGGAGTAGCTGGCGAGTTCCAACGGACCGGAGACAACCACTTGGACGGCGCCCCCCTCCGGCTTGTAGAGGATCGGCGTCGTATAGCCACCCACGAAGTTGGGGCGTTCGGTTCTCCACGCCAGCCTGCCGGTGTTCTGGTCGAAAGCCGCGATATATGAGTTCTCCGCCTGATCTGCGACAAGTATGGCCTTATCGTCCGCCAGAATGGGAGAAGAGGCCATTCCATGAGGGGCGGTGAAAGGCCCCAACGGAACACGCCATCGCTCTGCACCCAGCCGGTCGTAAGAGATCAACCCGAAATCCGAAAAGAAGGCATAAACATTCTTTCCGTCTGTAGAAGGCGTGGGAGTCGCCGGATCGTTCCCCTGGCTCTTGCGCTCGGAGCGGGTCTTGACGATGCTCTTCTTCCAGAGCTCTTTTCCAGTCGAGCGTTCCAGGCAGATGACGAACAACTTCTGGCCCTCATAAGCCGTCAGGAATATCCGGTCACGAGTCACGACAGGGGACGAATGTCCGGGAGGAACGGCGACCTTCCAGACGACGTTCCGCGCCGGACCGAAATCGACCGGGAGATTATGCGCGTCCGTGACCCCGGAACCATTCGGCCCCCTGAATCGCGGCCAATCGCTGGCCTGAGGGGACGTCCCGCACAACCAGATGACGGCCAAGGTGAGCCGGAAAACCATGAAGACGGGATTCAGCTTCATCGTCAGTTTCCTTTGTTCTTAGGCGGAAGCAGTGACATTTCATGCATGTTCCTGTTAGGCGTCGGTTAGCGCCTGACAGTTCAGTGAAGGCTCGGCGAGTTGTTTGCCTATCTTTGCTATTCGGTTCTGAGTGCGATCAGTGGATCAACTTTCGTCGCCCGCCGCGCGGGGATACTGCAGGCGGCGAGCGCGACAAGCGCCAGCAAAATCGCCACTATGGTTAAAGTGAACGGATCTTTCGAGCTGACACCGTAGAGCAGGTTCCCCATAAAGCGAGTCAAAGCCAGCGAGCCTGCCACGCCGAACGCTATGCCGATCAGCGTGGAAACGATCCCCTCTTTCAGGGCCAGCCGAAAGATATCGCCGGGCAGCGCGCCCAGCGCCACGCGCACGCCGATCTCATGCGTGCGCAGGCCAACCAGATAACTCGCGACGCCGAACACGCCGAGCGCCGCTATCGCCAAGGCGATGAGGCTGAATGCGCTGAGAACACTGGCAGTGAAGCGTTGTCGCCACAGTGAATCGCCTAAACGCTCTTCCATTGTGGCGATGTCCGAGAGCGCCAGATCGGAGTCAATGCCGGCGATCTGTTTGCGGATCGCGGCCAGGGTGGACTGTGGTTCACTGGTGGTATGCGCAACCAGGTAGAGGTTGCGCCAGATCAACTCTCCGCCGTCCTGTTGGGAAATCGGAACCCAGGCGGCGGCGTTCGGCGAACTATCCAGGCGGTTGAGCAATGTGTCACCAACGACTCCAATAATAGTTCGCGGCGCCGCGGCCGGCAATGCCTGCGCGTGCCCTATCCACAAGGGCTTGCCGATCGGGTCTTCATTCGGAAAATGGCGCTTCGCCAACGCTTCATTAATTATCACGACAGGGACTGACGCTGCCGAATCGGCGGGCGAGAATAGCCGTCCGGCTTTCAGTGAAATCCCGAGAGCTTCCAAATATCCTGTCGTGGCGACGGTATAACTGACGTGCGGTAAATCGGCCGGATTCCCCTGGGGGCGCTCCAGGCTGACAGCTTGCGCCCAACTTGCAGCGGACGAAAACGGCAAGTATTGAACGCCGCCCGCGGCCTTAATCCCTGGGGTGCGCCGTAGTTCACCGCTCACGCGTTCGGCCAGTTGCGATATGGCCGCGGCATCTTTATAACGAAGCATCGGCGCGAAATATGACAGCGTCAGACGATGGTCGACCTGGAAGCCAGGCTCGACGCGGCTCAAGCGCGCGAAGCTGTTCACGAGCAATGCGGCCGCGGAGAGCGGCAGCACGGCTAGGGCAAGCTGTGCGATCACGAACGCGACGCGCCAGCGACGGCTGACGCCGGCGCCGGTCGATCTGGCGGCGCCCAGCGCGCTTATTACATCGAAGCGCGCCGCTTTGAACGCCGGAGCCAGCCCCGCCAACAACGCGGTCAGCGCCGTGGCGCCGAACGAGACCAGCAACACTACGCCGTCCGCCTTGACCTTCAGCCAGGGGATTTGTGCCGGCGGAACCAGCCAGAGCAAGAGCTTGACGCCGATGGGCGCGAGGCAGATTCCCAAAACTCCAGCCACCGCGACTAACAGTAGACTTTCAGTCACCATCTGGCTGAGCAAACGCCGCGCGGAGGCGCCAAGCGCCGAACGCACGGCCAGTTCTTTGCGGC
>DASUFM010000767.1:0-5033 GCA_036274535.1 Blastocatellia bacterium | reverse complement strand
ACCCGTCCAACACGACCGTGGCGTCGTCCTGGAGGCCGAAGATGCGCCGCAATTCCGGCGACCAGTAATTCTCACCGGTCTGAAGATTGACGCTGTAGAGGCCGAAGCCGCCCGCCTGCGCCGCCTGGCGCAATCTCTCTTCGCTTTCGCGCACGGCTTCTTCAGCTCGCTTGCGCTCGGTGATGTCCAGGACCACGCATCCGATCCCCTGCACGCTGCCGTCGGCGGCTTTGACGGGATAATAGCTCGCCAGCCAGTCGCGCTCGACTCCCGGTTCGCGCGGCGTTTCGGCGCGTATTTCCTGGTTCATGATCGGACGTCCTGTCCTGATCACCCGCTTAAATACGGGTTCCAGACGATCCGCCATGATCGGCGGCGCCTCGCGCGCCTCGCGGCCGAGCGCCTGGTCAACGGAGGCGCCTTCGATTTTCGCCATCGTTTCATTGAGGCGCACGAACCTGAAGTCGCGGTCGAGCAGTGAGAGGCCGACGGGCGCCGCCTGGTAGATGTTTTCGAGCTCCGCATTCTGCCGGCGCGCCTGTTCATCGCTCTCTCGCAGCGCCTCTTCGGCCATTTTCAGATCGTGAATGTCGGTGAAGGTTCCGAACCATTTGACGATCCGCCCCTTCCCTGCATTCAATGCGACTCCGTTGGCTCCGGCGGCGCCGCTCGAGGCCCCGTTCTCCCCGTCCTGTTTTCTCGGCGCCGCGCCGCGGCGTTCGTCTCTGTAAGGGACGCCGCGCGCTATGAACCAGCGATAGCCGCCTTCCGCGCCGCGCAGGCGGAATTCGAAGTGGAGACTCTCGCCCACTCTCACGCATCTCTTCCACAGCCTCTCCACGCGCTCGCGGTCGTCCGGATGAATAAGCGATCGCCACCCCTGATTCAGCGATTCATCCTGCGTCGTTCCGGTGTGGGTGTACCAGCGCGGGTTGAAGTAATCCACTCCCCCGTCCGGCCCGGCGGTCCACACGAGTTGCGGGACGGCTTCGGCCAGCGCGGCGTAGCGGCGCTCGCTTTCGCGCAATTCGTCCTCGAAGCGCTTGCGGTCGGTGATGTCTTCGGCGACTCCTACGATGTGGCGGATGTTGCCGGCTTCGTCACACACCGGGAAGCCGCGGTCATGCACCCAGACCATCGACCCGTCAGGCCGCACGACGCGATACGTCTCGTCGTAATTTCCCCCAGCCGCCCCCGCGACATAATTCTTCCTCACGCGCTCGCGGTCGTCCGGATGAATCGCCTCGGCCCACATGTCGAAACCGCTATTGAGATCAGTCGCGGGGCGGCCCCAGAGCCGCTCGCAGGCCGGGCTGAGATAGGCGGGCGCCTGGGATTCCGGGCGCATAATCCAGAAGACGTTGGGAATGTACGAGACCAGTTCGCGAAAGCGTTCTTCGCTCTCGCGCAGGCCCTCTTCGGCGCGTTTGCGGTCGGTCACGTCCAGATTGATTCCTCCAAAGCTGACCGGATGGCCCGCCTGATCGCGTCGCACGCGAACGAAATCCAGAATCCATCGCTCGCCATGCTCGGGATGTATGATGCGGAACTCCTGCCGCATCTCGTTCCTGTCGGAGTTGAGCAGCGCGTTGTTGCCGTCCACCACGCGCTGTAAATCGTCCGGGTGGACGCGGGTGGCCCATACTTCGTTGGTCGCCTCATCGGCCGCGGAAAAGCCGAAGAGGTCGCGGTACTCCTTGCTCCAATATGCGCTGTAAGGAACGAACTTGACCTCCCAGACGCCCGCCTTCGCCCCCTCCAGAGCCAGTCGCAGCCGCTCCTCGCTCTCGCGCAGCAGTTCTTCGGCGCGCTTTCGGTCGGTAAGGTCGATCCTCAGTCCCTTCATTCGCGTGGGCTGTCCCGCTTCATTGTAAAAGGCATGGCCGATGCTGCTCACCCAGAGAATGGAGCCGTCGTAGCGAAGCATGCGATATTCGACATAGAGGTCACGACGTTCGGCCAGGCTCCTGGCGATGGCCGCCTCGACCCGGTCAATGTCCTGGGGATGCACGGCCGCGCGCCAGGATTGATAATCCTGTTCGATGTTGTGCGACCGGGATGAAATATGGCGACCCGGAGTCCAGATGAGGCCTCCGGAGGTCATGTCCCAATCGAAGGAGCCGGCGTTGGCGGCCTCCATCGCCATCATCAAGCGCTCTTCCTTTTCACGCAGCTCTTCTTCGACCCGCTTGCGCTCGGTGATATTGATGACGACGCCGACGATCTGTATGGCCGCCCCGTTGGCGCCCCGTACTACCAGGCAACGATCGAGAACATCGACGCAGTGGCCGTCCTTATGAACCACGCGATACTCTATCGAATAGCGCGTCTCCCGCCGCGGTTCCGTGTCTTCGACCAGCATCTTTCCGACTTCCGAGAGAAAACGCTCGCGGTCGTCGGGGTGAATTTGATTGATCCACCACTCGAGTTGCGAAGGCGCTCCGTCCGGCTCGAAGCCGACCAGTTTGGAGAGTCCCTTGCTCCTTTCGACGGCGTTATCGGCGACGTTGTATTCGTAGGTGTAACCGTCTAGAGCGTCCAGAGTGATCTGATAGCGCCGGTTGGCCCGCTGCAGACTTTCTTCGGCCAGTTTGCGTTCGGTAATGTCAATGGTGATGCCGGCCATCAGAACCGGACGGCCCTGCTCGTCGTGCAATGTGATGCCGCGCAGTTCCAGCCAGCGCGGCTCGCCGTCAGGCCGCTTCGAGCAATATATAAACTGGGCGTCCTTGCCACGATGAACCGCTTCAATGGCCTCTGCGGCGCGCGCGCGGTCTTCCTCGGACAGAGACCTCAACCAGCCTTCGACCGTCGGGGTGAAGTCGCTGGGCCGCAAATCCAGAAGCTCGTACATCTCATCGGACCATCTCAGCTCGTTCGTGATCATGTCCCATTCCCAACTCCCTCCGTTCATGGCCGCGATAGCCAGTTTCAGCCGCGATTCGTTCTCGCGCAGCGAATTTTCGATCTGTTTGCGCGCGGAGATATCCACGACGCTGCCGACGACGCGATTCACATGCCCTTCCTCGTCACGCATCGGCCTGCTCCGATCCCAGACCCAGATGTAACGCCCGTCCTTGTGGCGGAGGCGGTACTCGAGCGAATAACCGTTCATCTCATCCATTCCCCGCTCCGACGCCACCTGATTGTGCATCATAATGACGCGACGGATATCGTCGGGATGAATCAGCGCTTTCCACCAGTCAAAGGGGCCGGCGACCTCGCTCTCGCTATAGCCGAGCACCGCGCCGAAACCCGCGCTGCGTTCGACGACATTCGACGCCAGGTTCCGATCATATACATAACCATTCGCCGCGGACTCCGCGAGGGTGAAACGATCGTTGGTGAGTCTCAACGCCTCTTCGGCGCGCCGGCGGTCGGTGATGTCGTCGAGAGTTCCGATCCATCGGATACAGTCGTTCGATTCCAGGTCCGCGAAAAGCGGCACGCCCCGCGCGCAGTAATGGCGGTATTCGCCGTCGCGCGCGCGCAACCTGAATTCGACTTCGAAAGCGGCGCGGGTCTCGAGCGCCCGGTTCCAAACCTCGCTCACAGTCTGGCGGTCCCCCGGGTGAATGGTCTCCAGCCAACGGCCGCAGGACAGATCCGCCGCGGGAACTCCGGTGACCTCAGACCACCATTCCCGGCATTTATAGCTGACTTCGTTCGCGTCCGCCGTCCAGACGAACTGCGACGAGGCCTCGACCAGCGCCCGGTAGCGCGCCTCGCTTTCAGCGAGAGACTTCTCGGCCTCGTACCGGTCGTGAATGTCTATGCTGACGCCGACCCATTCACGGACGGCGCCGCTCTCGTCGCGCAACGGGACCGCGCGACATAGATGCCAGCGGTACTCGCCGTCCCAGCGCCGGTAACGATGCGGCGCCACATGAGGCCCGCCCGCCGCGACGGATTGCTTCCACGAGGCAATGACGCCTGGCAAATCGTCAGGGTGAACCGCCGCCGCCCACCTATCGCCCAGTCCTTCTTCGACGGGCAGCCCCGTCAAATCCATCCAGTAGTCGTTCTTGTAAGTGATGGACCCCTTCTCGTCGCTCATCCAGACGACGCCGGGTAATGCTTCGACCAGCCGTTTAAACCGCCTTTCAGTGGTGGTAAGCGCCGCCTCGACCTGCCGGCGCTCGCTCATCTCGCGCTTCAGATCGGCCAGTTGCTCTTCGAGCATGATGTTTTTGATCGCCAACTCGCGCCTCTGCTCCTCGACTTCACGCTGCAACGCCGCCTTCTCAATAGCGTTGGCGATGGCCCGCTCCAACAACTCGGGGGTGACCCAGCTCTTTTCCAGAAAATCGTGCGCGCCGTATTTCATCGCATCCACGACGACATGCGTGTCGCCGACTTCGGCCAACATGACTACCGCGAACGGCAAATTCCCGGATTTGTCCGCGAGCGCCTGCAGGACTTCGAGCCCGTTCAGATCAGGCAACCGGAAATCCAGCAGCGCGCAATCAGGCGTGCGCCGCTGGCAGATCGCCAACGCTTTCGCCCCCGTCGTGGCTTCTCGAATCTTGTACCGGCGACCGGAGTCGCGCGTCAGATGGCGCTTGTAAATAGCGATGTCTTCGGGGGCGTCATCCACGATTAATATCAATGGTCGCTTCGCAGTCATGGCTTTCCGCCTTCAGGGTTCGTAATGGGGATTACGGGGCTTATAGGGCTTATAGGGCTTATGGACTATAGGACCTGTAAGCCCAATATCAATTTTATGCCCATCTGCCACCAGCAACCAACTTCAAAATCTTTTGCGGCCGCTCAGGGACTACTTTGACTGTCATCCAATGTTCCAGCTTGACAAAGGTCTCGACAGCCGCCCCGATCATGGCCTCTTCGATCTCATCTGTAACCGAGTATTTTTTGATCTGCTGGCCGAGGTCGCCCCACATCGCCACAGTCTGATCGCCGTAGCTGTGGAAAAAAGAGCAACCCGATCCGGGACTGACGCCGAATACGCGGTTCAAATGGCGTGTGATGATTTGTCCGCCCAGGGTCGAAATCTCCAGCGAGTAGAGACAGCC
>DASUFM010000766.1:0-6580 GCA_036274535.1 Blastocatellia bacterium | reverse complement strand
TCCTTGTCTCCTTGTCTCCTTGTCTCCTTGTCTCCCCATCATCAGGTCCTCCTGTCCTCCTATCCTTGTCTAATTGTCATTCCATCTCTCCGTTTCTCTGTCACTCTGTTGCGCCTTCTGATATAGTTCGCGGGTCAAACATAAAGAGCGCAGGCGCGGCGTAAAACAGCCGCGATGAAGCCCCTCCGCCTGCCATAGGAGGAAAGAATGGCCGATCGTAATTTGAATCACTCCATTACAGCGATGGAGCCGATTGATCGAACAGGTATAACAGAGCTCGTTGTTAAGCGAATTAAGGAATTACTGGGACGCGGAGAATTGAAAGCGGGCAGCCGGTTGCCACCGGAACGCGAACTGGCCGATATGCTTCACATCAGCCGCCCCAGTTTGCGCACCGCGTTGAAAGCCCTGTCGGTAATGGGCGTCATTCGCGCGAAACCTGGCGCCGGGACCTACATCGCGCAATCGCTGCCGGAAGTATTCACAGAGCCGATGCATTTTATGACGCTGATCAACAACACCAGCGTCGAAGAGCTTTTCGAGATGCGCCTGATCATAGAGGCCGGATTAGCCGAACTCGCCGCCGAACGCGCCACGGAGTCGGACATCGCCGCCCTGATCCAGGAAGTTGAGGGAATGAAAGCGAACACCGGCAATCCCGAAGAATTCCTCAAACATGACGTTCGCTTCCATCAGGTGATGGCCCGCGCGGCGAACAACAAATTGATGAGCGGAGTGATGGACACGGTGGCTCAACTGCTTTTTCACATGCGCCGCCAGAATGTCGGACGGGCGCCCGACCTTGAGGACGCCATCGAATGGCACGAAAAGATCACCATGGCCCTGCAGAAACGCGACCCAAAGCGCGCCAAAGAGATGCTCTCAGGCCATCTGCGCGCGGCTCTATCGGCATGGGCTCGGGAGGGCAGGTCGGAAACCAACGGCAAGGTTGGGGAAAACCATAAGATCGGCAAAAAGAAATCGCTCTAGGCGAAAACATCGCGGAAAGGCCCTAGAAAGACTCTTTCCTCTGACCAGTCCGTGATGGCGAACACTACGTCGGAAAAAGACCCTCTGAATTCATTTTCCAGAGCCTGCCGAAAATCGACGGCGGTCCGGCGGGTGTCATTGGCGAACGCCCCGCAGCCCCATGCGCCGAGAATGAGCGCCTGATACCCGTAGGCTCTCGCAATAGCCAGCACGCGATGAATTCGTTGTCGTAAGAGGTCTCGGGATTGCGGCTGTCCGACGTCCGGCGCGTACGGAGCGGCGCAGGTAATGAAACTCAGCAGCCAGGGCTCATTGAGTTCCGTCCCGTCATCCGCTCGGAAGATGGGAACGCCGGGTGAATAAATCGCCCAGTCAGTCGAATCTGGCAATGGGCGCAGGCGGTGCTCTTCATACATCTGATCGCCAACCAGCGTGTGATATAAAGCGCTGGATCGGCAAAGCGCCTCCTCCTGGGCTCTGGCGCCGCCAAGGAAGTTTCCGCCAGGATGAACGCCGTTGGCAAAATTCAGCGCAAGAGGCTTCAATCCGTTTTCAATGAATCGCCGCGAAGCGCCTAGCGTCGTTTCGTTGGTGACCTGAACGAGGGTTTCAGGATATGTAACTGACCCGGGCGCCGGCAGGCTCGCGTCCGGAGGGACGCTTATTTTTGCCGAGCAGGCGGTCTGCACATAATGATTCCAATCGACCTTCGCGCCGGATCTGTTGACGTAATAACCATTGAGGCCGGCTCCCAACGCTGACTTTCCTAGCGAGGCGGCGAGATGTCTGGGGATGTCCAGTTCCCGCCGCCGGAGATCGGCCAGTTCGTCTGAATCAAGGCAGGGAAGAATCCTGAGCACGGGAGAACTCCTTTCATTGCGCTCCTACTTCAGAAACCGCTCCATAAACCTGGTCGAAAAATTCCCCGCGATGAAATCAGGGTCGTTGAGGATTCTCAGGTGGAGCGGGATTGTCGTCTTGACGCCTTCTACGATCATTGATTCCAGGGCCCGGCGCATGCGGGCGATGGCTCGTTCGCGCGTGCGACTGTGGACGACGACTTTGGCGATCAGCGAGTCGTAATAGGGGGGGACGAAATAGCCGTCGTAGATCGCGGTGTCTACTCGGACGCCGGCGCCGGAGGGCAGATTCAGCGTAGTAATGCGGCCCGGGCTCGGCGTGAAAGTGACCGGGTCTTCGGCGTTGACGCGGCATTCGATGGCGTGGCCGACGAAGATCAGTTGATCCTGCGTGTAACCCAGCTCTTCTCCGGCGGCGATGCGGATCTGGGCGGCGACCAGGTCGGAGATCGTGACCATCTCGGTTACCGGATGTTCGACCTGGATGCGCGTGTTCATCTCCATGAAATAGAAGCTGCCGTCTTCGTCGAGCAGAAATTCGATGGTGCCGGCGTTGCTATAACCGATCCGCTTGCAGACATCGACCGCGACGCGCCCCATCTCCTGGCGCAATTCGTAGCTGATGGCGGGCGAAGGCGATTCTTCGATCAGTTTCTGGTGACGACGCTGGATCGAGCATTCACGCTCGCCGAGGTGAACCACGTTGCCGAAGTTGTCGCCCAGCACCTGGATTTCGATGTGGCGAGGGTTCGCGATGTATTTTTCCAGATAGACGCCGCTGTTTTTGAAAGCGACCTCGGCTTCGGCGCGGGCAGTGTTGTAAGCGTTGAGAAGTTCCTGTTCAGTGTAAGCGACGCGCATGCCGCGCCCGCCGCCGCCGGCCGTGGCTTTGATCAACACCGGATAGCCGATCCGCCCGGCTTCTTTGACGGCGGTCTCTTCGTCTTCTATCAAACCTTCGCTTCCGGGCGTGACTGGCGCGCCCGCGGCCTTCATCGTGCGTTTGGCTTCCGATTTATCGCCCATCATTCTGATGACTTCCGGCGAAGGGCCGATGAAAGTGATGTTGCATTCGCGGCAGACCTCGGCGAAATGAGGATTCTCGGACAGGAATCCGTATCCGGGATGAATAGCGTCGACGTTAGTGATTTCAGCCGCGGAGATGATTTGTGGAATGTTCAGATAACTTTGCGCCGATGGCGCCGGTCCGATGCAAATGGCTTCGTCCGCGAAACGCACGTGCAAGGCGTCTCGGTCGGCCTCGGAATGCACGGCGACGGTTTTGATGCCCAGTTCACGACAGGCCCAGATGACCCGGCAGGCGATTTCACCACGATTGGCGATAAGGACTTTTTTGAACATAGATCAGGTGTCAGGTGTCAGGTTCCAGGTATCAGGTGTCAGGTGTCAGGTTCTAGAATTAGTTGGTATCTGACTGACACCTGGAACCTGACGCCTGACGCCTGACACCTGACACCTGACACCTAAACTTTAATTCCAAACAATGGTTGGCCGTATTCGACCGGTTGGCCGTTTTCCACAAAGACTTTGGCGATGGTCCCCCCGGCGTCGGACGGAATCTCGTTCATCAGTTTCATCGCCTCGATGATGCAGAGAGTTTTTCCGGCTTCGACCGTGTCGCCGAGTTTGACGAAGGCTTCAGCCGTCGGCGACGGGGACCGATAGAAAGTCCCGACGATAGGCGAGGTGACGATATGCAGTTTCTCTTCCTGGGGAGCCGAAGCGGGCGCCGTCGCCGGGAGAGACGCTGAGGGCTGCTCGACCGGCCTGTTTTCGGCGGCGGGCTGCGAAAGATTCGCGGGCGTCCGGTTCAAAGGCGCCGCCGGTTCCGGCGTTCCCTTCCGCCAACGCAGTCGGAACTCGCCGCGTTCAAGTTCGAATTCATTGAACTCCTTTTTCGAGACGAATTCGATCAGCTCTTTGATTTCCAGGAGGCTGGGATATTTACCAGCTTCGTTTTCGACAGATTTTGGCGGGGGATCGCTGTCAGTATGGCCCTGGGCCTTGCCGGGATTGGCCGCCGTTGTTGTTGTTGTTTTATGCTTAGTCATTGCGGTTTTATTCTTCGTCTTGACATCCTCCTACCGCCATACGCTAGCTTCTGGCGCGGGGAGATAAAGTTAAAGCCCCAACCGGGCGACGCCTCGCACGGTTGAGGCTTTCCGCAAACTGTAGGAAAGATGGCTTCTCAACCATCTATTTCTTCTTTCCGGCCTTCTTTTCTTCTTTATCTTCGACGGCCTTCTTTTCTTCGCTACCGACGAACTCGATCAGAGCCATTTCGGCGCCGTCTCCTTTGCGCGGGCCGAGCTTGAAGATTCGAGTGTATCCGCCCGGGCGCTCCGCGAAGCGTTCGGCCAGTTCCCCGGTCAATTTCTTCAAAGCCGCGACTCCAGCGGTGGCTTCAGCCGCCGGTTTATTTCGTTGAGTGTGCTTTTTGCTTTCCGGCCCGGCGTTGCCGGAGAAGAAAAACGCGGCCGCCTGACGAGTGGCATGCAGCGCGGCCTCTTTCTCGCCCGCCTCGCGAGCGACTCGCGCACGCCGTCCCAGGGTGACTGCTTTTTCAGCAAAAGGGCGCAGTTCTTTCGCCTTCGGCAATGTCGTGATGATTCTCTCGTGAAGCACGAAAGACGTGCAAAGGTTTCTCAACAGCGCCTTCCTGTGCGAGGACGTCCGCCCCAATTTTCTGTGCGCAACAAGGTGTCTCATAACTTCTATCCTTTTTCATTTTTCATTTTTCATTTTACATCTGTAATTTGCCATTGCCGGAATCGCGTGGCGAGCGGCAATGACAAATGGAAAATGTGATATGGAAAATGGAAAATGAAATTACCTCAGAATCCCTATTCCGATTGTCTAATCTCTTACGGGGCGTCGGGGCCTTTGATAATGTTCCCCTGATCATCGAACTGCATTCCGAGCCCAAGTCCCATGCCGGTCAGAATGTCTTTGATCTCGTTCAAGGACTTGCGCCCGAAATTTTTGGTCTTCAACATCTCGGGCTCTTTCTTCTGCACCAGGTCACGAATGGTTTTGATGTCCGAATTCTTCAGACAATTGTAGGACCTGACCGAGAGCTCGAGTTCGTCAATTGATTTGTCCAGATGTTCGTTGTAGGCCGGGATCGACTTCTGAGCGACCGGTTCCGGCTGCTCATGAATCTCTTCCTCGAAGTTGATGAAGATCGCCATATGATCTTTGATCAGCTTCGCGGCCAGGCCGATGGCGAATTCCGGCGTGACGCTGCCGTTGGTCCAGACCTCGAGCAGCAGTTTGTCGTAATCGGTATCCTGCCCCAACCTCGCGGCTTCGACGTGGAAATTGACCTTGGTGATCGGGGAATGAACCGAGTCTACCGGGATGTAACCGACCGGCAAATCATCGTCGAAATTGCGGTCAGCCGAGATGTAACCACGCCCGCGCTTGATCCTCATCTCGATGTTCAGATTCCCGCCCTCGCTGACGGTGGCGATGTGGACGTTGGGATCGAGAACCTCAACATCATCATCAATTTCTATATCGCCCGACTTCATCTCTCCGGGTTCTGAGCGAGACACGCGAATGGTTTTCGCTTCGCCGGTATGGAGTTTGAATGGGATTTGCTTAAGGTTGAGGATGATATCGGTGGCATCCTCAACAACGCCCGGGATCGAAGAGAATTCGTGCAACACGCCTTCGATTCGCACGGCGGTGATGGCGGCCCCTTCGATCGATGATAGAAGAGCGCGGCGCAGACTGTTACCGATAGTTGTGCCGAATCCGCGCTCGAACGGCTGGGCGGAGAAACGCCCATAGCGATCAGTCATTGTCTCGCAAGACAACCGCTTCGGTTTTTGAAATCCGGTCCACATTTTACCTTCCACTACTCCCAATTTTTGCTGACTGTGGCTCAAGCGCCACCGAGGCGCCACTTGCACGGTCGCTACCGCTATCGGTACCGTACCTGTGAGTTACGCGACTGCGAGACGCCATTCGCCCGCGAGGAGCCGCTCCTGGCGGCGCGCCCGCGACCTACGCGCCTGTGAGCAGGCGCGATTACTTGCTGTACAACTCTACAATCAACTGTTCGTTGATGTTCTGATCGATGTCTTCACGCCGCGGCGCCGCGATGACGCGCCCGACCAGTTTATCGGGATTGACTATTTCGAGCCATCCCGGACGGCCGCGCCCGCCCGAAGTCTGGAACGCTCCCTGGATGTGAACGTTGTTCGAGCTCTTCTCGCGGACTGCGATTTCGTCCCCGATTTTCACCTGGAACGAGGGAATATTCACCTTCCGCCCGTTGACGCTGACATGGCCGTGGCGCACGAACTGACGGGCCTGGCGCCGCGACATCGCGAAGCCCAGCCTGAAAATCACGTTGTCCAGACGGCGTTCGAGCAGCTCGAGCAGGGTCTCACCGGTCACGCCCTTCCGCTTCGCGGCCTTTTCAAAATAGTTGCGGAACTGCGTTTCGAGCAGGTTGTAAATTCGCTTGACTCGCTGTTTTTCGCGCAACTGTTCGCCATAACCGATCGGCTTGCGACGCGCGTTCGGACCATGTTGTCCGGGCGGGTTGGTTCCTCGCTTTTCGATCGGACATGAGGGTTTGTAGCACTTCTCGCCTTTGAGGTAGAGCTTCATCCCCTCACGCCGGCACATACGACACTGTTTGCCTCTATCTCTTGCCAATTATATTCCTCCGACAATCCTGGGAGCGCAGGCATCCC
>DASUFM010000765.1:0-8126 GCA_036274535.1 Blastocatellia bacterium | reverse complement strand
CAATCCGCAATTCAATTTCCCCGGCGAAGTTCCTTGTCGTTGATTTTCAGGCCGCGCAGCATTCGATCGAAGACCGCGCGGTAATCGTCATACTCTTCGCCGGGGGCGACGAAGATCGCGTAGACAATATCGCCGTCCTCTAATTCGCGGATATAGAGTTGCGCGCGTTCGTTTCGCCCAGTGGCGGGCGAGCGTCCGGCGAGCGTGAGGGTGATTACCTGTCTGCCGTCAATTAAGCCGCGGCGATCCGAACCACGGGAGAATTCCAGATGCGGGTTATTTTGCAGCGCGCTGTCAAGCAGGTCGTTCGTGGCTTCAACCAGTTCCCCACGGCCGCCTATGTATCGGAAGCTGCGCTGTCGTAATCCCGTCCACAAACTGTTGTCTCCTATGGGCCTGTAACGGCCGAAGACCGCGCCATAAACCAGGCTGGAAAATCCGCGCGTTTCGACGAGCCCGCCCGGCGGAATTATCGTGACTCCGAGGTCGTCGCCGCTCGTATAGGCAACCCAGTTTTCAGGATAAGAGACCTGAACCCAAAGCCCGCCATGAAGCCAATAATCCTGCAACTGCGACGATGGCCTTTCAACCCTGACGCTTTGCGCCGCCGGTTTCGAAGATTCTTCAACCACCACCGGGCCGCGGCGAAAGGCAGGCGCGATCATTTGAGCGACTGGCAATTCCAGGACGCGATTTCTAATCCGGTGGAAATCATCGGCGGAGGCGTCAGACGCCGGCGGTCCGCCGGACGCCTGACCGACACGATCTTCCGCCAAATCGGCTGTCCAATCTATCGGGTGATCGTCGAGGAATGTTTGCAGTTTCGACGCTTCGACACGTTCCCCCCCACGCAAACCCTGAAAGAACGCCGACATTTCGCGCGGATCATATCCGGCGCGCGTCAGAATTTGCGCGGCGAGCGCGCAGGCCTCCGATTCCGCTTCACGGCTGTATTTCAAAAAAACGGTATTGAATCCGAGGCCGCCAATGGCGTCTATGATTTTCGGCGCCATGCTCCGGCCTGCGAGGCCGCCGAAAGCGGCAAGTCCGGCCTGCGCAAGGTAGGCTTTCGACGCCTGACACGCCCCATGCCGGAGGGCTACGTGAGCGATCTCGTGCGCGAGCGCTCCTGCCAATTCGCCTTCACTGCGGGCGGCTTCGATCGCCCCGCGAGTGATGTAAATCGCCCCGCCGGGGAACGCGAATGCGTTCACCCCGGAAACGTCGGCGGTTTTAAAACTATACGTGTATTGCTCCCCTCCCGCGCGCGCGACCAGTCTCTGGCCGAGCCGATTGATATATTCATTCACGCCGGCGTCGTGGAGTAAAGGCAGGCGTTTCTCGGCCGCCATCGCCGACCGCCGGCCAATCTCCATTTCCTGCTGTAAAGTCAGGAGATTGAACCCGCGCGGCGCGCCGTTTTGCGCGACCTGAGATAATGAGATCGACGGCGTTATCAACAGCAGCGCCGCGACGCGAACCGAAAAGGCATGGACCTTCATTGAAACGGTTCTCCAATGTCTTCGAGTTTTCACATTTTTTTATCCGCAAACATCGGGCCAGCAATTTGCATATTAAAGAGGTATGGACACAGACTTGATTTCAGACGACGAATACAGTGACGAATACGGCAAGACCGGCGCGGAGCGCGGGGCGACCGAGGCTGAGGAAGGGCGGCGTGTTTCGAAGAAGGATCAAATAATCTCCCTCTTCACATCCGGGATCGGCAGCGTGGAGGACCTGGCTATGATCACGCGCTCTCGTCCCAGTTACATCGCTTCAGTGCTGCAGACGGCAGGGCTGATGAGCGGCTATTTCGATCTTTACACCACGACTTCACATCCGATGAACGTCTATTCGAAATTCTTCGCCGGAAAGCTGGGCTACAGAGACGAAGCGACCGCGCGTGAGAGTATCGAATTGATCGAGCGTTACTACCGCCAGTTCGAAACGGCCGGTGACCGGGCCGGCCAGCACCACGCCTTAATGATGGCGCTGACGATGTTCGACCGCGCGCGCTGGACTCGCAAGCCGCGCGAAGCGGAAATCTTCCGCCAATGGCTGCTGGCGAGGCTTACAGAGGCCAGGCTGCTTGAAGAGACTTCAAATCGAGGGTCGAAGGTCGAGGATCGAGGATCGAAGATCGCGTAATAGCGCGTAAATCGATCCTCGATTCTCGACCCTCGATCCTCCTGGCAGGCAAAAAAAAGGTTGCCTTCATTATTCCTGTCGTCCTGATGAGGAATAAGTCCGGCAACCGAAGTTTGCTTTCGAACGGCGTGGCACGCACTCACTTCATGCCACCGGATGGCGCTTGCATCCTGACCGTGCTAAAGCCGCTCCAATCCTTAACTGGAGGTTCACGTCTCGACGCCCTTGCAATATCGGCGCCTTACGGCCGCCCATGCGGGCGATAACGCTTCATATCGAGCGCCGACAATTGCTGATATTCGGTGGTATCTCTATTTGCGTATTCGTATTTACGCCATTTTTTACACATTTCGTTTTCCGAATAAGATTTTTCCCGGCGCGAGATCAGCCGACGCCTCAACCTCGCGTGATCGCTCGATAAACGTCTCTTGCCACTGCTCAAGTGACCTGGCCGAAAACTGCGATCCTGTTTTTTCTCGGAACAAGTGAATCAACGAAGAACAGAAGCGCGGATTGCGGATTGCGACAGAGACCAGCCACAGAGCCACAGAGACACAGAGAAAATCAACGGAGGACGGCTTCCATCGTCCCATGCTCCTCTCTGTGTCTCTGTGGCTCTGTGGCTGATTTTCAGAATCCGCAATCAGTT
This sequence comes from Blastocatellia bacterium, assembly GCA_036274535.1. GTDB lineage: Bacteria > Acidobacteriota > Blastocatellia > RBC074 > RBC074 > JAJVID01. Next base: position 5,326 of record DASUFM010000765.1, on the reverse strand, counting down.
GCGCGCATTTAACTGGCGCCGCGCTTGCGTCATTCAAGACGGCAAGAGTGAATGTTCATCAAATCGAGAGCGGAGAGGGGAATATGAGACCAACGTCGCAAAAGGTTAAGGTGATGACGGCGGCCGCGGGAGCGCCGCCATCATCGGATTGGGTGACGCTCAACGCCGGTCAGAGGTGTGATGAAGCCAGATATTTCGAGCAGGAGTTGTTCGCGCGTGTCGTGGCGCAGGATGACGCGGTGCTGGCCCTGTCGCAGTTGTATCAGCTTTATCTGGCGAAGCTGCCTTTGCGCGGGAAGCCGATCGGCGCGCTGTTATTCCTCGGGCCGACCGGGTCCGGCAAGACGCGTTCGGTCGAAGCCGCGGCCGAAATACTTTTCAGCGACCCGTACGCGATGATCAAAGTCGACTGCGCCGAGTTTCAGCATTCGCATGAAATTTCGAAGCTGATCGGCTCGCCTCCGGGCTATCTCGGGCACCGCGAGACTCAGCCTCTGCTTTCGCAGGAGCACATAGACCGCTTCCAGACTCCGTCCAAGAAATTGACATTCGTCCTCTTCGACGAGATCGAGAAGGCGTCGGACGCGCTCTGGCAGCTTCTGCTGGGCATCCTGGACAAGGCCACGCTGACGCTGGGCGACAACCGCCGCGTCGATTTTTCGAACTGCGTGATCGTGATGACCTCGAATCTTGGGGCGCGCGAAATGAGTTTGGTGACCGACGGGCCGATGGGATTCGCGCCTGGCGCAATAGCCGCGCAGGAGATCAATGCCCGGTTGGAGAAGATCGGGATCGAAGCCGCGCGACGCAAATTCTCGCCGGAATTTATGAACAGGCTGGACAAGGTCGTTGTCTTCAATTCGCTTCACGAGAAGGCGATCCGCAGAATTCTGGACCTTGAGTTGGAGATGGTGCAGCGCCGCATCCTGGCGGCGGGGCGCGGGCCGTTCGTGCTCAGATGCAGCGACGACGTGAAGGCTTTTCTGTTGAGACAGGGGTATGACCGGCGCTACGGCGCCCGCCCGCTTAAGCGGGCCATCGAGCGCCACCTGATCATTCCGCTCTCGAACCTGATCGCCACAGGACAGATTTCAGCCGGCGACGTATTGCTGGTGGAACAGGACGTGATGGAAGATGAATTGCGATTCAGCAAAGCTCGTGGAATGGCGGCGGCCGTAAACGGGGGCGCGCAAAGAGGCGCCTTTCCTCAGCCGCGCGCTCTGGGATTATGATGGAAGGTTTCATATGAACCGGGGACTCTATATTGGACGGATATTCGGGGTCAACATCCACATCGATTGGAGTTGGATCTTAATCTTTCTGCTGGTCACGTGGAGTCTGGCGGCCGGCTTGTTTCCCGCCTGGCACCCGGATTGGAGCATGGGGTTGAGGTGGGGAGTGGCGGTCGCCGCGTCATTGCTCTTCTTCGTTTCGATACTGCTGCACGAACTGTCTCACTCTCTCGTAGCCAGGGCGCACGGGTTGCCGGTGCGCCGGATCACTCTCTTTCTGTTCGGCGGCGTGTCGAATATCGAACGCGAGCCGCAGACTCCGAAGACTGAATTCCTGATGGCGGTGGTCGGCCCGATCACCAGCATATTGCTGGGCCTGATCTTTCTGGCTCTGGCGGCTTTCAGCATCGCCAGCGCGCACATAACAGACGGCGATCCGCAGACGGTGGCCAGGCGGCTCGGCCCCGTCACGACCCTGCTGGCGTGGCTTGGACCGATCAACATCATTCTCGGCTTGTTCAATCTGATTCCCGGATTCCCGCTCGACGGCGGGCGAATCCTGCGCTCCGCTTTGTGGAGTTGGACGAAAGACCTGCGCAAAGCCACAGCCTGGGCCGCCGGAATCGGCCGGTTGACCGGGTGGCTGTTCATCGCCGCGGGTATCGCGATGGGCCTCGGCGCGCGATTGCCTTTCTTCGGAACTGGCTTGATCAGCGGACTGTGGCTGATCTTCATCGGCTGGTTCCTGAACAGCGCCGCCGCGAGCAGTTACGAGCAGACGGTCGTCCGCAATATCCTCGAAGACGTGCCCGTCTTCCGCCTGATGCGACTTAACGTGCCGACGGTCTCCCCCTCGCTGCTAGTCAGCCACCTCGTTTACGATTATGTGATGGGCGCCGATGACCGGGCGTTCCCCGTAATGGAAGGCGCCCAACTTGTGGGCATGGTCAGTATGAAGGACATCCGTAAAGTCCCGCGCGAGGAGTGGGACCACGTGACAGTCAGAGAAATCATGACTGACGCGAGCCATCTGGATGTGGTCACGGCTTCGGAAGATGCGGGAAACGCGCTGGAGAAATTGACGCGCCGCGACGTGAGCCAGGCCCCGGTCATCGAGAACGGTCGTCTGGTAGGGCTGCTGCGACGGCGCGATATTCTCAAATGGCTGGAACTGCAATCGGGATTTGCTTTCAGGGTATAGGAAATAGGAAACAGGTCTTACAGCTCGACTTTATCCATTTTGTATGCCGGCGCTGCGCGCCGGCATACAAAATGGATAAAGTCGGCGGTCTTTGAAAAAGTAACGGCAGACCGCGTAAGCTCTGGAAAAATCTCTTGCCGGAGAAGATTTCCATATGCGAACACTCTCTGCCGAATTGTTGGGTCTGATTGTAGTTTTTCAACCCTTGTTTACCTGTTTCCTATTTCCCCCGCACTGTCACATAAGCCGAAGCCCCCCTGCGCTTGATAAGCAGAAGCAATGGCTGAGAGCCGGCGCTGGAGATAGCGGTTTTCAAGTCCCCCTCGGAACGCACCGCCTGCCGATTGACCTGTTCGATCACGTCACCGGGCTGCAGACCCGCCTCGGCGGCTGCGCCGGCCGGATCGAGTTCCGTGATCACCAATCCATGCGCGCTGCGGCCGAGTCCCAATCGGGCGGCCAGTTCCGGAGTCATCGGAGTAACGGACCATCCCAGACGTTCTTCCCCGGTTTGACCTTCGCCCTGGCCGGCGGGGCGTATGGCGCCTTGATTCGCAAGTTCGTCCAGAGTGGCGTTCAATTGCTGCTCTTGCCCGTCGCGCAAGATGGTGATCGTCACCTGGGCGCCCGGCCCCGAACTGGCGACGACGTTGCGCAGGCTGTTACTGTCCTCGATCTTAATTCCATTGATGACGGTGATGACGTCGCCCTGCTTCAAACCAGCGCGCTCGGCCGGCCCGGACGGCTCGACATTGGTGACAATCACGCCGCTGACTTCCTTGAGTCCCAGATTCGCGGCCATATCCGAAGTGATCGGTTGAACGCCGACCCCCAGATAGCCGCGCCTGACCCTGCCGCTTTTTATCAACTGTTCGGAGACGCTGCGCGCCATATTCGCCGGAATCGCGAAGCCGATGCCGATGTTTCCGCCGGTCGGCGAGACTATTTGCGAGTTGATCCCCACCAGCTCGCCCGCGGTCGATACCAGCGCGCCTCCGGAATTGCCCTGATTGATCGGCGCGTCGGTCTGCAGAAAGCTTTCAAAGCTGCCGTCGCTCAGCCCCGTCGAGCGCCCCTTCGCGCTGATGATGCCGGCGGTCACCGTCTGGCCGATTCCCAGCGGATTGCCCACGGCCAGCGCAACGTCACCCACGCGCACCTGATCGGAATCTCCCAGTGTGAGCATCGGCAGGTCGTTCGCGTCTATCTTCAGCACGGCCAGATCGCTTCGCGGATCGTCGCCTATGAGTTTCGCGTCGTATCCGCGGTTATTCGCAAGTTCGACCCTGATTTCTTCGGCGCCGTCGATCACGTGATGGTTGGTCAAAATATAGCCGTCCTTGGTGATGATCACGCCCGAACCGAGGCCTCGTTGAATCTGCTGCCGTGGCGCCTGCTGGGCGCCATAACGGTCGCCGAAGAATTCACGGAATAGAGGGTCGTCATAGAACGGATATTGTCGCGGCGCGCGCACCACCCGCTGAGAACGAATGGTCACCACAGCCGGCGCGACGCTGTTGACGACGTCGGCGTAAGAGAGAACGGCCCCCGCCCTCTCAGTCTGCCTCGCGGGAGGCAGCGAAATTTCCTGGTGATCTCCGCGCCGGCAGGATTGCAGCGCAATGAGCGCAACTAACGCCAGCGTCCTCCAACACCTCAGCACACGATCTTTTTTTACGGGAAACATTCCGGCGCGTAATTTAAATTACCCGCGCCCGACTGTCGGTACGTTATGGCGCATACAGCGCAGCGTTCGCCGGGCGGACATGGACAGCCAGGACAGATAAGACAGATAGGACAGGTAAAATGTCTTATCCTGTTTGCCCTATCTGTCTTATCTGTCCTATTTGTTCCATCCTCGTTAAACCCCGGTAATGAACACTTTTTGCTGTGCCCATTGTCACTCCCGCCTTCCCAAAGGAAAGGGATTATGATGCGTTCATGCAAAGCGCTAATCGTATGCCTGCTTATACTCGCGCCGCAGCCCGGCGTCAGAGGCCAGCAACAGATTCCGGATCGGGATGGCAACATTATCAGACAGCGCACCTCGCTCGTTGTCGTCAACGTCTCGGTGACCGACAAGCAATTCCGGCAGATCGCCGGTCTCAGCAAAGAACATTTCGAAATCTTCGAAGACAAGGTCCGGCAGCAGATCGAATTCTTCAGCGATGATGATAAACCCGCCAGCGTAGGCGTCATCTTCGACCTCTCGGGAAGCATGAACAACAAGATGTCACGCGCCCGTGACGCCATCAAAGCTTTCATAGACACATGTCATAACGAAGATGATTTCTTCCTGGTCGGCTTCAACGATCGCGCTTCGCTGCTGTCAGAACTTTCCGACGGGCAGAATGTCCTCAACAACCTTGCGCTGGCGGAGCCTCACGGCCAGACCGCGCTCTATGACGCCGCCTATCTGGGCGTCGAAAAAGTCAAAGAGGGCCGCCATGAAAAGCGGGCCGTTCTGATCGTCTCGGACGGCCAGGACAACGCCTCTCGGTACAATTACGGAGAGTTGCGAAAACTGCTCAAGGAAGCCGACGTGCAGGTTTACTGCATCGGCATCCTTGAAGAAGGCGCAAGCGCCGGATCCGCGCTGGACAGGCAGGGACAGTTGATCCTGGAAGAACTCTCTCGCACGACCGGCGGCCTGTCGTTTTTTCCCACTTCGTACGCCGAACTGGACGACGCCGTCACACGCATCGCGCTGGCGCTGCGCCATCAATACAGCATCGGCTATGTGCCGTTCAACGAACAGCGTGACGGCAAGTGGCGCAAAATAAAAGTCCGCGTCCACGCCCCAAAGGGATTGCCTTCGCTGGTCGTGCGAGCCAAAGAAGGTTATTACGCCACGCCCTAATGATTGCGGATTGCGGATTGCGGATTGCGGATT
>DASUFM010000764.1:0-3508 GCA_036274535.1 Blastocatellia bacterium | reverse complement strand
AGGCCCGGCAGGCTGAGCGGCCTGAGCGAACCGGGACTTTGATGACCTGGCCGGCGCGCAATTTCGCCGCCGAGCCGAGCCGGTTAAGAGTGGTGATGTCGCGGGCGGAGATGTTGTAACGCCCGGCGATGTCACCGATTGTTTCGCCACGCTTGACTTTATAAGTGATCACCTTCACTGCGCCGCCGGCCCTCACGGACCTGCCGGCCGAGGATTTGGCGTTTGATAGGACGACATTATGCACGCCGCCGTTCGAAGGAATGACCACTTTCATTCCGGGCTTGATGACGCCGCCATTAACCTGCTCGATTGCGGCCGCGGAGACTCCGGTCTTGCGGCTGATCGTATCAAACGAGTCGCTGGTCTGAGCGGTCAACATGCGCCAACTGGAGCGCTTTTCGGGCGGGATCCGCATCAACGCCGTCTGCAAAACGCGGCCTTTGCCGGGCGGGACGCGCAGAATATGATCGACTCCCGGAGGAGTCACCCCGCGCTTCAAGTCGGGGTTGAGCGCCAGCAGCATCTCGTAAGGCGTGTCGGTCGCGTCCGAAACCAGCCGCAGATCGACCATATTGTTGACCTTGACGTAATCGTATTTCAGCGGCGGCTCGGGTTTGACGGAAAAACCGTATTTTTCAGGGTTCTTGGCAATGAGGATCACCGCCAGGATGTTCGGAACATAATTGCGCGTCTCCTGCGGGATCAGGCCGCGCGAATAAATCTCCCAGAAATCCGCGTAACCCGACCGGGCGATCGCGGAATCGATGCGGCCCTCGCCGGAGTTGTAGGCCGCCATCGCCAGCTCCCAATTGCCGTCATAGCGGTCGGCCAGCCATTTCAGGTAACGAGCCGAAGCGCGCGTGGCCTTTTCAAAGCTCGAACGCTCGTCTACATAATAGTCCTGCCGCAATCCGTAGCGGGAGCCGGTATCCGGAATGAACTGCCACAGCCCCACCGCCGCGGCCCACGAGCGAGCCACCGGCGACCAGGCGCTCTCGACCTGGCCCAGCCAGGCGACGTCCTGTGGAACGCCCTCTTCCTTGAAGATCCTCTGAGCCATCTCCATAAAGCGGCCCGAGCGGCGCAATCCTTGCTCCATCGTCTCGCGTCCACGACCCAGATAGTAATTGATGAAGCTCTGGATCAGCGCGTTCGGTTTGAACTTGAAATCGAGCTTCGCCGCGGCGACCACCGTCTGCACCTGATCTTCGGTGGCGTCTTTGGTCTCATCCTCGGTCAGGTTGAGCTTCGTAAGATTGTCGAGAGGCGAAGGCTCATAGACCTGCTGGCCAAACCCGCGATCCGAGCTCTGTTTATCCTGTGAATCCGGAGACTTGTTCGCATCCCCCGGCTGCTGCGAGTTGTCACCTTTATTCTGGGCGATATCAGTAGCCGTCGGAGCGCTCGTCCCGGCCATCAGAGTCATCTGGCGTTGAAAAATGCGTTCGACCAGAGTCTGGTAATGTTGCTGCAGGCGGGAATCGCTGCGAACGTCAATGCCCGCTTCGAGCACTGTGTCAATGGCCCTGTCATATTCGCGGCGGGCCCTGTCGAAATTCCCGTCCTTGAAACTGGCTTCGGCCGTCTGGAAAGCGACGTTCGAGCGTTCGATCACCCGCTGAATTTCCTGATTACGATGTGATTGTTGGGCGGTTATGTCAGTATTGGCGCCGCGTCCTTGCCCTTGAGCGGAAACAGGCGAGATGTGGAAACCATAGATCAGGGCAACCGAGAAACATCCGGTTAAGAGGCCAGCCGAAATACCTATACGCGAGGCATGGGCCAGCCTTCTTTTCTGGGATTCAAGCATTCTTCCTCCGAAGTTTTCATTCCAGCGATGTCAACGGGGCCGGGATGACTTATGGTTGGCGTCGACCGCAATGTGCAAGCTTTCTATCCCCGCTGATTATTCCAAGTCCATGAAGAAGCCTATGAAGAATTCAGGACTTCATTAGAAACGCCAACAACGCGGCGGATTGTAACTTTTACACTATACCCTGTCAAACACGATTTTCCCCGCCTCATCCCATCTGTTTCACAGTCAAAACGTGACGAAAGTCCTGCCGGATGGCGCTCCAGGCGCGCCCCAGGCGCTTGCGATTGACAGCCTTTGTAACGTCAGCGTATAAGCGATGTTGTCGTCCTGCGAATAGCGCAGATGAAGTTTTCACTCAGGTCCTTTCCGTTTGTCCTCGCGATCCTCGCTTGCGCAAGTCTCTCGCTCGCCCAGACGCGGCAACAGAAATTCCCGGCATACAGCGGTCACGTCAACGATTTCGCCAATGTCCTGAATCCGCAGACCAAAGAAAAGCTCGAATTGTGGCTCACCAATTTCGAGAAAATGACCGGGACTCAGATCGCGGTCGTTACAGTCACATCATTGGAAGGCCGGCCTATAGAAGAGTATGCCAACGAACTCTACCGCGCCTGGGGCATAGGCGCGAAAACTGGCGAAAACAAGAATAAAGGCGCGTTACTGCTCGTGGCGATTCAGGACCGCAAGACCAGGCTCGAGGTCGGATATGGACTTGAAGGCGACCTGCCGGACGGATTGGCCGGCGCAATCATTCGCAGGATGAGGCCAGATCTTCAGCAGGGCCGATATTCCGAGGCGATGATTATCGGCGTCAGAACCCTGCTCGACACGCTGGCCGAGAAATGGAACATCAACATCGCGGGCATTGAAGACCGCCGCTACGCCTATCGCGGCCCTACCGCTACCCCGATTGGAGGCGGCGGGGGACTGCTTTGCCTGCTCCTGGGAGCACTCCTTTTCTTCCTGTTCATCTCATCCATTTCCAGAGGCAATCGTCGAGGCAGAGGCGGACGCGGCGGACCGGGCGCCGGCGATATGTGGTGGCTCTATCCAATCATGTTCGGAAGCGGCGGCGGGACTTTTGGCGGCGGATCATGGGGCAATACAGGCGGTTGGAATTCCGGCGGCGGTTGGGGCGGTTTCGGCGGCGGAAGCAGCGGCGGTGGCGGCGCCAGCGATAGCTGGTGAGGTCGATAGTTGGAGGCGAATCTATGAATCAATACTTCGATGAATTGGTTTCAAGTTTACAGTCGGCGCAGGACGGCAATCTGGTATCGGTCATAGTCTACGGCTGGGGTGTCGTCGCGCCTGTCATTCCGAGAAGATCGGACTATCAGCTTCTAATTGTTACCGAGCGCCTGGCGGCCCGCGACCTGCGGGAGATGCGTCCCATCATCAGACAGTGGACCGAAATGGGCTATGAGATGCCCGTCTTTATCACGGCTGAAGAGTTCAGCGACTCGCTGGACGTCTTCCCCATCGAATTCCGGCTTATGAAACGCTCCTACCGCACGCTATACGGACAGGACCTGCTCGCCGGCCGCGAGGCGTCGAAAGAACATCTGCGTTGGCAAACCGAACATGAGTTGCGCGGGAAGTTGCTGAGGCTGCGCTCGCTGGCCCTGCCTGCGGGCGAGTCAGCGGATCAATTGTCAGGCCTGATGACCGAAAGCGTCGTGACTTTCGTGCGGT
>DASUFM010000763.1:0-3449 GCA_036274535.1 Blastocatellia bacterium | reverse complement strand
CGAGCCGATCACCGAGGCCGGCGACATCATCGAGGGCTTGCGCGAACGCATCATCGGTCGCGTTACCCTGGACGATGTCCTCGACCCGATCACCGGCGAGATCCTGGCCAAAGTCAACTCGGAGGTCACTGAAGACGTAGCCACCGAAATCCAGAACGCTGGTATCGAACGGGTGCGTATTCGCTCGGTGCTGACCTGCGAATCCAGACGCGGCGTTTGCATCAAGTGCTACGGCCGCAATCTGGCGACCGGGCAGATCGTGGACATCGGCGAGGCGGTCGGCGTCATCGCCGCACAAAGCATCGGCGAGCCCGGAACGCAGTTGACGATGCGTACTTTCCACATCGGCGGTACGGCGTCGAAGATTTCCGAGCAGTCCTCGCACGAGGCGCGCACCGGCGGTCACATCAAATACGACCACCTCAACACGGTGATCAGCCGCGAAGGCAAGATCATCGCCATGAACCGCAACGGTTCGGCGCTGATTGTTGACGACCGCGGACGCGAAGTCGAACGCTACCCGATCGCTTACGGCGCGACGCTTAACATCCCCGACGGGGGAATAGTTGAGGAAGGCCAGAAGATAGCCGAGTGGGACCCTTACACTTTCGCGATCCTGACCGAGGTCGGCGGCGTCGTGCATTGGCGCGACCTGCTCGAGAACGTCACTGTTCACGAAGAGGTCGACGAAGTGACCGGCCTGACCCGGCCGATCGTCATGGATTCGCCGGACGAGAAGCGCCAGCCGCGCATCGAAATCAAGACCGAGGCCGGTAAAGCCCTCAAGGTCTACTCGATGCCCGTTCGCGCCAATCTCATGGTGCATAACGGGGACGAGATCGCTCCGGGAGACGTGATCGCCAAGATCCCGCGCGAAATCACCCGAACGAAGGACATCGTCGGCGGTCTGCCGCGCGTCGTCGAACTGTTCGAGGCGCGCAAACCGCGTGAGACCGCGGTGATGAGCGAAATTGACGGCACGGTCAAATTCGGCAACATCACCAAGGGCGCGCAGAAAATCAGCATCGTCAGCGAAGACGGCGTGGAGCGCGAATATTCGGTCCCGCGCGGCACGCACATCAACGTGCAGGAAGGCGACCGCGTGCGAGCCGGAGAGCCGCTCATGGACGGCCCGCTGAACCCGCACGACATCCTGGCCGTCCAGGGAATGGAAGCTCTGCAACGTTACCTGGTCAACGCCATCCAGGAGGTCTACAGGCTTCAGGGCGTGCACATCAACGACAAGCACATCGAGGTGATCGTTCGCCAGATGCTGCGATGGGTGCGCATCAAAGACGTCGGCGACACCGAGTTCCTGCTCGAAGAGCAGGTCGATCGCTTCCGTTTCGCCGACGAGAACGCCAGAGTCGAGTCGGAAGACGGCCAGCCTTCGACGGCCGAACCGCTGCTGCTCGGCATCACCAAGGCCTCGCTCTCGACCGAATCGTTCATCTCGGCGGCGTCATTCCAGGAGACGACCCGCGTGCTGACCGAGGCGGCGATCTCGGGCCGAGTCGATTACCTGCGCGGCTTGAAGGAGAACGTGATCATGGGCCGCCTGATCCCGGCCGGCACCGGCATGGATTACTATCGCCGGGTCAAGATCTCTCACGACCCGACGATGAAAGACCGTCAGGCCGAAGAGATGGACGACACCCAGAGTTACATCGAACAGATGGTGGCCGCCACCACCGCCCGCGCGGTCCCAGCGGCTGAATCGGATTTCTACGATGAAAGCTTCGATGAACAATTGGATGAGCCATTCGGAGATCCCGCCCTGGCCAAGGGCGATTTCGACGAAATGGCGGCGGAGGATTTCGTCGCATTTGATGAAGAGTAAATAAATAGGACAGATAGGACAAATGGGGCAGACGGGATAGGATTGATCAACCTTATCTGTCCTATTTTAAAGCCGCGAAAGTTTAACTTTCGCGGCTTTATTTTTTTCCGCTTGACAATTGTCATTATCGTGGAAATCGCCTAAATTTCGTTGAACAAACCATCGTTCATTAAAAATCAGGAGCGCTCTCTCTATGCTTTCTCGAACACTCGATGGCATCGCTAAAACGGCAATAGGCATGGCCCTTTTGATCATGCTCATCGCCATCTGCCGCGGCGACGCCCGTTGTCAGACTCCATCCCCCCCATCATCTGATTCGAAAGAGTTGTACGGCGGGATTGAGATAGCTTTACGAGCGGTACGATCGGTGGCTTTACGCGTTTCCACCGACACGGACGGGGATAACATTCCCCGTATTCAAGGATCTGATCAGATCATTCCATCGACGCCTTTTCCGCGAGAGGGAAAACTCACGCCCGAATACATCGGCGATCTCGCTCAGTCGGCTCAACAACTCTGGGAGAAACTGCAAAACGATTACCACGTTCCACAGAATCAAATCCATCTCCTGGGGCTTTCCGAAATTACGCGGCCGGCGCGCGATGATTTGATCAGGGAAATCATCGGGAAAATCGGCAAAGAGATCACGTTTCTCGACGCCAGAGCCGAATCCGAACTGAATATCGCCGGCAACATTCCGCGTCGCTACCAGTTTGATGGAAAATCATATGACAATCGCGGCATCTCTTTGTTGGTCGATATTAACGCGACGCACATCAGGGGCGGTTATCAGCAATTGAGTATGGCGCGCGCGCGCCCGGAGTACGACTATGTTACCTGGAATATCCCGATCAAAGGCCAACTGCGTCTCGAGGCCGCCCAAATCCCGGGCCTCATGACGCGGAAAAAAGTCTATATGATGGGAAACATTGTCTGGGCGCTGGCGGCTCTGCTATACCCCGCGGATCAACAGCCTTATCTGCCGCTCACCATCGAAGATATCAACACTTTCTATTACCGCGCGTTGACCGACCCGGAAGCGCTGCTCAATCCGGACCTGTCGAAAATTCGCGATGAGGCCGCCCGGAGCGAAGCCAGAAAAGGGCGCGAAGCGATCAAGGCGCTTTACACGCCTAAAAGCCTGACCGCCGCCGCTGAGGCTTTGAAACTCGCGGTGAGCGGGCTGAATCTGTCGGACAAAAAGTTGATTTTCGCCCGTAACAGCAATCTGGCCCGTCTCCTCAGCTTCGTCCGTGTTCAGATTGAATAGTCATCGAAAAGAAGGAACCACGGATTAAACAGATGCGACGGATCGTTACGGATCTGTATCGATCCGTAACGATCGTTTAATCCGTGGCTCCTTCTGTGTTGCAAACCACTTCAATGCGATAATCAGCAGACGCCTTATGATCACTTCACCACTCGAATGGGATTGGCATAAATCCATGGGCGCATTTCGCCGCCCACCTCAAGCCAGACTTCGGCGCGATAGACCCCCGGCTGGTCAATCGCGTAGCTGAGCCTGTCGGACTGGTTCTCGTTAATCACGCGGCCGTTGTGGAAAAGTTTGATCCGGCCGGCTACCGGGGCTTCCAGGCGCAGCTTCATT
>DASUFM010000762.1:0-4553 GCA_036274535.1 Blastocatellia bacterium | reverse complement strand
CAGACTGAATGCGGATGGCGCGCCGCTATACAGCCACGGCATTGAGAGACTCAACGACACGGCGGAGGTCAGGGCGTTGATTCGCAACGCGCTCTCTCAGCAGCCTGATCAAAGCTGCGTCGTCGTCCTGACAGGACCCGCGACCAATCTCGCCAGAACTCTCTTACTGCCCGGCGTCAAAGAGGTGATTGCGCGCAAGGCGCGATTCCTGTCTATGGCAGGCGGCGCTTACCCTGGCGGCCAGTCGCAATCTATCAAGGCCGACATTGCGGCGGCAAAGAAACTCTTCGCCGAATGGCCCACGCCGATTGTCGCCGCCGGCGAGGAGATCGGCGCGTCGCTGCTCTTTCCCGCGTCGAGCATTGAAAATGATTTCGCATGGGCGCCGGCTCATCCCGTAGTCGACGCTTACCGAGCATACAAGCCGATGCCGTACGACGCCACGACTTCGGCCATGGCAGCGCCGCTCTATGCCGTCCGCCCCCAGGAAAACTATTTCAAACTCTCAGAGCCTGGAACGATCAGCGTGCTCGACGACGGCCGCGCGAAGTTCACTCCGTCGCCGGAAGGCAGGCATCGTTACCTGATCCTCGATCCCGCGCAGAAAGACCGCGTCATCAAGACATACATCGAACTCGCCAGCGCTAAACCAGTTCCGAAACAACCGCGATTCCGCCGCCAGCAGCAACAGCAGCAGCAACAGCAGGCGGCGCCAAAGCCGCCGGCCCCCAAGCCGCCACAGAGTGGCGCATAGCAGTTGGAGTATCGCGAAGCGTTTGGAGTGCGGCGGCTTGGCGCCGCTTTTCGTTTGAAGGAAGCAAACTAAATGTCTGAAAATCGCAATTATCTCCGGCAACTCTGTAATCTGCGCATCGTCGCGGAAATGGGTGCGCCGGGTTCTTCCCGTTTTGATTATCCGAACGAAAAGCGGCGCCAAGCCGCCGCACTCCAAAGACTCCGTCAATTTGCGTATAGCTATATGAAACTCAAGCCACGTCAATTGCTGAGTGGTTTCCTTATCTTCTTCACCGCCGCTGGTCTTACAGGTTGGTGGGCGGTATTTTACTGGCCGCCAGTCATACGAAATCATTATTATCGGGAATTGGTCGGCGACTTCCAGCGCGCGCAGAGTAAAGCTGAAATACAAGACGAGGACAAAAAAGGTGGATGGGATTTTCAGATCCAAATACCTGAAAGTAATGCCACCGCTCAGGTTCAAGCGTCTTCAAACATGGGAATTGCAATCATTAAATATAGCGACGAAGGCGCCAAGCGTAACTTATATGAGTACGCTGACTACAGCAGCCCCACGGAAATCAGAATCGGGAAGAACATTCTTTATGTGCGTTGGACGCACACACTGTTCAATACCAAGCACTGGATTCTCGCTTACGATCTGGTTGGCCGGCGCGAAATCACGAGGCGCCGGATAGATCCCGCTGATATAGGATGGGGCCCCTGAACTCCTGATAACGTTTGGCGCCAAGAGCAGGGCGCCTTATCATCAAGACCATACAGGAGGGTTTAGCGGGAAAAAAAACATCGGCAAGCCGTTCGATGCGCCTTTGTTAGAGGGCGTCGGGGCGCGGCTTTCCGCGACAACCGTTAAGCTTCCGTTCGAGATTCACTGATTCAACCTGGAAGTAGCCCGACCGTGAGGAAGGGCGTAGATGTGGAGTCCATGCCCTGCTTTGCTGTCGGGCTGCTTTACCAACGGAGATAAAAATGAAACGAGACAAGATCACACGACGGAAATTTGTCGCGGGGACGACCGGCGCCACGGTTGGCGCGATGATTGTGCCTCGCCATGTTCTTGGCGGGCCGGGTTACATCGCGCCGAGCGATAAACTCAACGTCGCGGTCGTCGGTTGCGGAGGCCAGGGCGCTTCGGACGCGTCCGAACTGGTCGCCGGCGGCGAGAACATCGTCGCGCTGGCCGACGTGGATTTCGGCTACGTGGACAAGGCCGTGGCGGAGCGAACCAAGAACCGCGACGGCAGTCCGAACGAAACGATGGTCAAACTGCAGGAAGCTTACGGCAAGGCCAAACGCTATGACGACTTCCGCAAGATGCTCGATCAACAAAAAGACATCGAGGCGGTGCTCGTCGCCACTCCCGACCACATCCACGCCATCGCGGCCAAATCGGCGCTGGATGCGGGCAAGCATGTCTATTGCGAAAAGCCGTTGACGTGGTCTGTGCGCGAAGCTCGCACGCTGCGCGAGACGGCGAAGAAGAATCCCAAACTCGTCACGCAGATGGGCAACCAGGGGCATTCGAGCCACGAAGCGCGTTTGATCAACGAATGGATCCAGGCCGGCGTCATCGGCCCTGTAAAGGAAGTTTATGTCTGGACCAACCGTCCGATCTGGCCGCAAGGCGTGCCGCGTCCCGGCAAACCGGCGCCGGAACCGGAATCCGCTCAACCTTCGGAAGCGGGGCAGGGCTTGTCCGCATCCTCGACGCCCAGACCTCCGGCAGGGCAAAGAATGGCCAAAGGCGGTTACGGCTCCGCGGGCAGTTTCGGCAATGAGTGGACGCAGGTGCGCCTCAACAGAGACACCGCGTGGACCGTCCTCAATGACTTCTCGAAGCCGTCGACGCTGAATTGGGATTTATATCTGGGGCCCGCGCCCGAAGTCCCCTTCCATTCGATCTATCATCCGTTCAACTGGCGCGGCTGGGTCGATTATGGGACCGGCGCTCTGGGCGATATGGGAGCGCATCTGATCGACCATCCATTCTGGGCGCTAGACCTCGGATTGCCGACGCATATCGAAGCCACTTCATCACCGTGGGGATACGACAATAAGAACAACCCGGTCAGCCATCCGCTGGCGACGCAGGCGGTCTACCACTTCGCGGCGCGCGGCAATCAGCCGCCGGTCAGGATGATCTGGTGTGACGGCGGGTTGATGGCGCCGCGTCACGAGCTTCTGCCGGACAATGTCCCGCTCGAACGCGGCGGCGGCGTCATCATCATCGGCGAGAAGGGAATCCTGACGCACGAGACTTACGGCAAGAACCCGCGCCTCTACCCTGAATCGCTGATGGAAGCGGCCGCGAAGGTTCCCCAGAAATACGAGCGCATCCCGACTAACAAAGACAAGGACGCGCTGCACCGCCAGAACTGGGCCAAAGCCTGCAAGGGCCAGGCTCAGCCGTCCTCTTCGTTCGAATACGCCTCGAAACTCACCGAGACCATGTTGCTGGGAATCGTGGCGTTGAAAACCGGGCAGGGCGCGCAGATTCGTTATGACGGCGAGAAAGGCGAAGTCACGAATCTGAAAGAAGCTAACCAGTACCTCCACCGCGAATATCGCAAGGGCTGGACATTGTAAATACAAATAGGACAAATAGGACATGTAGGACAAATAAGACTGTATGTCCTATATGTCCTATATGTCCTATTTGTCCTATCTGATCTATTAAAGACTATGAAACCGAGAAAGCATTTAGCATCACTGGCGATTATGGCGGCGGTCTGGGCGATTGCGGCGGGTTTCACATTTGCGCAGGAGACGAAGCCGCAAAGCCCGGCGGGCGCCCAACCATCCAATAACGTGAGCCCGGCGAAGGCGCCTGAAAAGTTGGAGAGTCTGCCGGCCGCGGAGTTTTCACGACTGATCCGTGAACTCTCCGATGAGGGAGGGTATTTCCGCTCGGACAACTTCACCTCCAACGAAACCGCCTATCTGACCGTTGTGGACACGCTGAAGCGTCTCGGCGCTTCCGGCGGGGCTTATCTCGGAGTAGGGCCGGAGCAGAATTTCACCTACATCGCAAAGATTCGCCCGCGCATCGCTTTTATTGTGGACATACGCCGCCAGGCGATAATCCAGCACCTGATGTACAAGGCCATCTTCCATCTCTCGCCGGATCGAGTTCAGTTTCTCTCGCGCTTGTTCAGCAGGCCATTGCCAAAGGACAAGGCCCCGAGACCGGACTCTCCGATAGCGGAGATTGTCGCCTTTTTCAGCCAGGCCGCCACTGATGAAAAGACGTATGCGGCCAACCTGGCCGCGGTCCGCAAGACTATCGAGGAGGAATTTCAATTCCCGCTCTCCGCGGACGACCTGAAGAGCCTGGATTACGTCTATAAAAGCTTCCGTGATGACGGGCTGGACATTTCGTACAGGATGGACGATTCCCGCAGCGGCGGTTACTTCCCGACGATGAAGGAATTGATCCTGCAGACCGACCTCAAGAATAATCTGGGCAATTATCTCGCCAGCAAAGATGATTATGATTTCGTTCGCGACATGCATCGCAGGAATCTGATCATCCCCGTCGTCGGCGACTTCGCCGGAAAGAAGGCGCTTCGGGCCGTCGGCGATTATCTGCGAAAGAACGGATTTACGGTGACCGCCTTCTACACGTCGAACGTCGAGCAGTATCTGTTTCAGAACGAGGTCTTCCAGGGCTTCGTCGAAAACGTGCGGACGCTGCCGATCGACGACCACAGCCTCTTCATACGCTCCGCCACCGGACGCTTCCCGCATCCGGCGCGTCTGCCCAATCACCGCGCCTCCACATTATTGCAACAAATGAA
>DASUFM010000761.1:0-7314 GCA_036274535.1 Blastocatellia bacterium | reverse complement strand
AAATCGTGCAGAATCAGTCTGCACGATTAAAGATGGAAAAGAGTCGGAGGATGATTATCCTTTCTCCCCCGACTCATGGTGTGATGATTTACGTCGCCTCGGTTTACCGACGCTGACCATCTCGGCGTCGGTGGCGTTAGCTTTCTCACGCGCGAATTTTACGGCCTGCGACTACTGTTTTGAGAAGCCGGAGAACAGATCCGGCTTCTGTGACAACTTGCGCATCTCTGTAATCTCGCCGTAAACCCGGCTTTTCACGCCCTTCTCGATCGCCACGATCTGATTCAGCTTTGACATAGGGATTCCTCGTCATTGTTTTTGTTGTTAGATTCCAGGGGGCTTATTTGGCCGAAAGGACGCAGCTCTGAAAACTGCCTGTATGAATAGAGATCCCCATCCGCCCTTTACTTACACGCTCTCGCTTTTCAGCGGCCGGGCTACTTTCCAAATGGTAACTACAAAGTTGCTTGCCGAAAGTAGGTTTATACCAGGACGAAACCTGATCAGGTATAGTGACGACGTAGTCGAATTTCGTTACGTTGCCCACTCAAACGCTCGTCCGGAATAACAAGTACTTGAATAACATGATCGAGCAGGATCATCGAAGGGCTCCGCAGAGATGTTATCCGATGCCGGGGCCCAAGACATCCATGAATGCGAAAGTAACATTAAGCGGGGTAGAGTTGGCGGACAAAATCAAATAAGGACAATTCGATACATCGGAGATCATCAGCCGGGGCAATGATTCCACAAGTATGGGAAGCAGCGTTTGCCGCATAATGAGAAGTTGAAAACAGGCTCAGTCTGCCTCCTCTCGAAAAATTGCGCTAAAACCTCGCCAACGGTATTTTTTACTGAAAGAACCCTGAATTTCGCCGCTAAGCCCACCCCAATTGTGTTTTTTGAAAGAAAGACCAATAAGTCGACAACTCAGGAGATGATCTTCACGTGACGAAACAATCAGGAATTGTGCGCCTGCCGGACTTCGCTGGCGGCGGCCTCACCGATGAGGAAAGGGAGAAGATGGCGGCGCATGCCGCGCTCTGGATCGAGAGGGCGCTTCGGACCAAGCCGGCCGACCCCGCCACAATCGAGGACGTCATCAAGGGCCTTTATCGGGCGGAGAATTTAGCCGAGCCGCGCGTCATTCTAGTACCATCGCCGTTCGTGATGGCGATGGCTGGCGGTATCGCGGCGGTCTGGTGGTTTTTGCGGGACAAAAAACTTCCAGACAAAAAGATGGCCGCGACCGAAACCGCGACCTCTGCCACGATCATCGCCGCGATCAAGGCCGCGACCGACGACGCGACCAGCGATGCAACCTACGCCGTGACCGCCGTCGTGACCGACGTGGAGATATACGCCGCGACCGAATACGCGACCCTCGCCGCGAGCGACGAGGCGACCTACGACGCGACCGTCGCCGCGACTGACGAAGCGACCGAAGCCGCGACTGTGACCCTCACCGCAACCACCGCCGCGACCAATGACGCGACCAAAGCCGCGACCGGCAAAGATTGGCGCGCGCTGGCCGCTCATTTTGTTGGTGAGGATTGGGCGCAGGCCGCTTTGGATGTGATCAAAAACTGGAGAAGTGTGTGTCAGGAAGGCAATATGAAGGTTTTCTGGGACTGCTACTTAACGGCCGCGCGCGACATCCTCGGCCTGCGACTCGATCCGCATGCGGCCTACGCGCATTGGGAACAGGCGGCGATACATGGAGGTTTCCGCTGGATGCATCCGAAGTTTTGCCTTGTCTCCGACTTTCCCGAAATCCTGCGAGTCAATACGCAAAATCGACCGCATGCCGAGTTTGGGCCGTCGCACCGATGGCGGGATGGGTTGTCGATCTGGCATTTGAACGGCGTGAGCGTCGAGCAATGGATGGCGGAAAATCATCCCGACGAGATGGACGCGCGCAAGGTTTTGCGGATCAGGAACGTAGACCAGCGGCGCGAATGTATCCGCCGCATGGGAATGGAAAGAATTGTCGGCCAGCTGGAGCCGAAAGTGTTGGACGTTGAGCTACGGGAAGTCGGAGGCGAATACCGATTGCTGGCCGTCGATATGAACCATGGCGAGCCGTGGCGCTTCTTGCAGATGGTCAATCAATCAATCGGAGCGGTCCACATCGAAGCCGTTCCTCGCGAATGCAGCACGGTGAGGGAAGCGCTGAACTGGCGCCGCTCCCAAAATATCAATCAGGACTGGTTTCCAATCCAACTCACGTAGGAGATGGCGTCAGATTGAATCTTTGTCTTGACGGCCGGTCTACGATGATCTATAGTCATGTGTCGAAGCTTGAGGTAATCTCGATTTATCGACACATCAGGGTTAATTTTATGCCGCCATCTCGATTTCCAATTCCGCAAGGCACGCTCGACATGTTGATTCTTCAAATTCTGTCGCTGGAGCCGGCGCATGGCTACGCCATCGCGCAACGGCTGGCGCAGATTTCGAGAGAGAGAGTGCAAGTCAATCAGGGCTCGTTGTATCCGGCCCTTCACCGCCTCGAGCAGAAACGTTGGTTGAAAGCGGAGTGGCGTCAGTCGGAAACGGGACGCGAGGCCAGGTTTTATTCGCTGACGCGAGCCGGTCGAAAGCAGCTTGCCGAGGAGAAAGAAAGCTGGAATCGGTTGGCGGACGCGGTTCGGTTGATCTTTAACGAGGGGGAATAAGAGCGTGGCAAAGATCCTCAATGCATTCCGTTGGAAACGCCGCCGGATGGAGAGCGACCTCGATCGCGAGTTGCAGTATCACCTGGACCGTCGCATCGAGGATCTGATCAAGACCGGACTTGACGAAACCGAAGCTCGAAGGCGGGCGAGGATTGAGTTCGGCGGTTTCTCGCAAGCGCAGGAAGAGACGCGAGAGACGTGGGTCTGGCGATGGCTTGATTCTCTCGTAGGCGACGTTCGCTATTCGATCCGAAGCCTTTCCAGGAGTTTGACGTTCACGCTTGGAGCGGGGGCCGTGCTCGCGCTTGCCATTGGAGCCAATCTCGCCATTTTCTCCGTAGTCAACACAGTCCTGATCCAACCGCTGGCCTATCCGGACGCCGAGCGCATCGTTTCGCTCGAGACGTTTTGGACCAACACCGGGCGCGCCGACCAGGACGTATCGGGGCCCGATTTTCTCGATTGGCAGGCGCAGAACAACGTGTTTGAGTCGATGGCGCATTACGGCGGCGAAGAGGGCGTCGCGATCGTTGTCGGAGACCGCGCCGAGTTCGCCAATGATATGTCTGTCTCAACTGATTTCTTCACTGTTTTCAGCCAAACGGCTTCGGCGGGGCGTCTATTTACGGATCGAGACGTCCCGACGGGGGGAGCGCCCCCGACCGTCGCTGTCGTGAGGCATCAATGGGCGGAGTCTCATTTCGGGAGCGCCGAGGCTGCGATCGGAAAAACGATCACGGATTACAACATACAGCTGCGAATCGTCGGCGTGGCGGCGCCCGGATTCAGCTATCCTGGCGTCACGGATATCTGGTCGCCGGCGCCCACGAGTCGCTCGAACCGCAACGCGTCGGACTACCGCGTCGTCGGGAAACTCAAGGCCGGGGTGGATCTTGCGCAGGCGAAAGCCCAAATGCAGGTGATCGGCGACAACCTGGCGCGACAATATCCAGAGAACCGATTCAAGACGGCAGCTTTAATTCCGCTGCAGGATCGTTTGACCGGCGACGTGAAAGTCATGTTATGGCTTTTGCTGGGCGCAGTGATCCTCGTGTTACTCATCGCCTGCGCGAACATCGCGAATCTTCAACTCGCGCGGAGCGGGGCCAGGACGCGTGAAATCGCGCTGCGCGCCGCGCTCGGCGCGGGCCGTGGGCGTGTGATGAGACAACTGCTGACCGAGAACTGTGTCCTGATGGGGTTGGCGACGGGCGCTGGTCTCATCCTCGCATCCTTGCTCGTAGACGGACTCACTGCTTTGTCGCCCGCGGATCTGCCCCGACTCGACGAAGTCAGGATCGACAGAACAGTCCTCCTGTTCGCGGTCGGGCTATCTCTTTCCTCGACGCTGCTCTTCGGTCTTGCGCCGGCTATCAATGCTTCGCGACTCGATCTGTCGGAGGCGTTGAAGCGCGGCGGATCGAAGGGCGCCACGTCCGGGGGCGACTCTCGACTCCGCGCCATGTTCGTCGTGGCGGAAGTAGCCCTGTCCGTCATCTTACTGGTTGCCGCCGGGTTGCTGCTGCGATCGTTTCAGGCCCTCCAGCAGGTGGATCTCGGGTTCACGACAGAGCGCGTGCTCGCGGCCTATACTCAGTACCCCGTTGGAAGCGATGAAGAAAGGCGGAACAGGACCGCGTTCTATTCGGATTTTCTAGACCGCTTGCGCGCAACGCCCGGCGTAAGCTCAGCCGCCGGCGCAGCCTTTCTTCCGATGGGAAAAGAGCCCAGGCCGGCGAGAGATTATTTCATCCAGGGCAGACCTGAGGGTCAACCTGGCGAGCGGCCGAAAGCTGAGCTCCAGGCGATCACATCGGATTTCTTCAAGACCCTGGGGATACCGATTCGCGCCGGGCGGGTCTTCGAGCGGACCGATACACTGGAACGCCCGCCGGTGGCCGTAATCAATGAGACACTGGCGCGCGCCTCGTTTCCAGGCGAGTCGCCGCTGGGCCGATTTATTCGGATGAACAACAAGTCGCCATGGGTAGAAATTGTCGGAGTCGTCGCCGACGCGCGCTGGCAGGGTCCGAGCCAACCGACTAAGCCCGTGATTTTCTTCGCGTCGACGCAAGGAATTGGCGGCTCGCTTTCGATTTTTGTTCGGACATCGCTGGATGAAAAGTCGCTTTCAGGCACTCTCCGCACGCTCTTACATGAAGCGAATCCCACAGTGCCAGTGCGATTCGAGACTATGGAGGAATTGTTTTCGTATTCGCTGGCCTATCCGCGGTTTCGCACGAGGTTGATCGGCGCATTCGCAGCGATGGCCATGTTGCTCGCCGCCGTCGGCGTCTTCAGCCTTCTGGCTTATCTCGTGGGACAACGGACCAAGGAACTGGCGATCCGGCGAGCTCTGGGCGCCAAAACCATCGACGTCATCCGTCTCGTCGTCGGCCAGGGATTGCGGCTGGTCGCGATCGGACTTGCGGTCGGACTCGCTGGCGCAATAACCGTTGCGCGACTTCTCGAAAAGCTTCTTTTCGGTATTAGTCCATGGGATTTCAACGCCTATCTTGGCGCGATCGCCGCGCTCGGAATTACGGCCGCGCTCGCTATCCTGCTTCCAGCTATCCGAGCCGCGGCTGTTGACCCGCTGATCGCGCTCCGACACGACTAAATCATAATCAATACAGTCATCCACTTGCTGGAAGCATAAGTTGGCGTTCGCTAAATGTAAGCATTTGCGGCCCATTGGGCCATCTTTCGCTTCAAGTCACAAGAAAGTTTAATCGTGCGATGACCTAATCAGCTATGACCATTTGTTCGGAGCGCAGATGAAATACGCCCCGTCAGGCTTGCAACTACGACGATCAACTCGTCAGGGACGATCGGTTTGACGATGTGCATCTGGTAGCCGGCGGACAGAGCCCGCATTCGGTCCTCGCCTCTGGCGTAAGCGGTGACCGCCACGGCGGGAATTTTACGGCCTAGTCCGAGCTCGCGCGAGCGCACCTCACGAATTAACTCGTATCCGTCTCGACCCGGCATCGCGAGATCCGAGACCAGCACGTCCGGGCTAAATCGTTCCAACGCGCCCAGCGCCTCGTCCACCGAAGTCGCGGCGAGCACTTCTGCCCCGGACTCGTAAAAAATGAATTTGAGCATATCGAGAGTATCTGGCTCGTCTTCCACCAGCAACACGCGCACGCCGTCCAGCCTCTGGCCGTTTTCTGAAATCTTTCGCTCTACGGGCGTCGGCGTCGGCGCTTCCACGCGCAAGCCTTCAGCTCGCGTCAATCGCGCCGCCGACGTCAGCGGGAGTCTGATCTTGAATGTCGCCCCCCGACCTTTGCCGGGGCTTAAAGCCGAGACTCTCCCCCCGTGCATCTCGACGATGTGTCGGGTGATGGCCAGACCGATGCCCAGGCCGCCATACTCGCGCGTGGACGTGCTGTCGGCTTGGCTGAACCGATCGAAGACGTGGGGCAGAAATCCGGGATCGATGCCTATGCCAGTATCACTGACCGCGATATCGATTTGACCTTCGGCGCGCCCCAGGCGCGCTTCGACGCGCCCGCCTTCATCAGTGAACTTAACCGCGTTCGAGAGCAGATTCCATATGGCCTGCTGCAAACGGTTGGCGTCGCCGAGGACTATGCCGTCCGGCTCGTCAACCACCTCGCTCAAGACGATTCCTTTCGCTTCGGCGCTGGGCCGGACAACGTCGACGGCGGCATGAAAAACGTATTCGATTGGGACCGGCTGGGTGTCGAGCTTGAGGCTGCCGGTGATGATCCGCGACGTATCGAGGACGTCCTCGACCAACCGGGTTTGCGATTGCGCGCTCCGCTCTATCACCTCCATCGCGTGGCGCGCTTGCTGTCCGGTCAGTTTGCCGCCTGTGAGCATGCGCGCCCATCCCAGGATTGAGGTGAGCGGCGTGCGCAGTTCGTGCGAGATGGTGGTCAGGAATTCGTCTTTCATCCGGTTGACCGCTTCGGCCTCCTCGCGTGCGGCCTTCTCCTGGCGCAGGAGCTGTTCGAGTTTCTCTTCGATTTTCTTGCGTTGGGTGATGTCTACCGCGACTATGTTGATGCAGAGCACCCGACCGCTGCCGTTTTTGATCGGGTAGAAGCTGCCGATGAAATTGCGCATGACGCCTGATTGCGCTGGCAGCTCGAACCGATGTTCGGCGTTCAAGATTGGCTCGCCGGTCTCGATCACACGCCTGAAGTCCGGCCCGACCTCGTCGGCCACCTCCGGCACGACCTCGCGCAACGTGCGCCCCAAGTGCTCCTCCACCGATTTGCCGTGGATTTCCGCCAGAACCTCGTTGATACGGAGGAATCGCAAATCGGTGTCCAGGATGCACAGGCCGACCGGGGCCGTTGCGTAGATTGCCTGGAGCTGCGCCAACTGGCGGCGCGCCCGCTCCTCGCTCCTGCGCCGCGCCTCCTCGATCTCCTTGCGTCGGGTTATCTCCACGACGGCGATCTGGACGCCCATTACATGCCTCTCGCCATCTATGACCGGGCTGTAGTTCACGAGGAAGTGGCGGACGACGCCCGGCTCGGAAGGCAACACTTCGCTCTGTTCCAGATTCAAAACCGGCTCGCCTGTCTCAATCACGCGCTTAATCACCGACTCAACCCGGTCAGCCATATCCGGTAAGATCTCGCGCACCGTGCGCCCC
>DASUFM010000760.1:0-2706 GCA_036274535.1 Blastocatellia bacterium | reverse complement strand
TGATGGAAAAACCCTGGGGCCGGCAGATGCTCGGTGGAGGCGTTTGTATGAGCATCGGCGGAATTCTGACGCTCATATACAGCTTCAGCCAGGGGAACGCGGTCAATTTAGATACCGATCTTGGAAATTGAAGCGGGGAACAGTCATGCGGCCTAGACCGATCAGACCGAACATCTATTTGCCGGTAGCGCGATTCGGCGTGCTCATCTCGGACTGGAAATTTGTCCTGATGGCTACGCTGATCGCCTACTCGATACCGTACTTGTTCGACCTGAAGCTGTGGGGGGCTCCGCTGGAGTTGTGGTCAGGACTGGGGGCGGCGGCGCTCTCCATAGCCTTTTTCAATTACGCGCGCATAGGGAGGCGGCCATTCTGGTTACAGCACCGGCTGCGCGCGATGTTTACAAGTCCGATCCACCGGCGCTCGCTTCCAATAGATAGCGCGCGACATCCGAAGCGGCGATGGATTGTCGCGAAGTGAAAGAAAAACAGTATGGAACCATTAACGATCATCGGAGGAGTCATTGCGGCGACAGGCGCAGGACTGGGCATCGGCGCCGGGGCGCGTCTGCTGCCCATCGCTCTTCAGGCCCGTCGGGACCTGAGACGCTGGAAGCGGAGCGCGGAAGCGGAACGCGGCCTGGGCAGCGCGCAATATGAAGAAGAACAATCGAAGTTGTGGCGCCCCGCCGGTCAAAAGCGCGAATCTTCCATAGCCGGCATCCGCGACGGCGCTCTGCGTCACACGGACGGAGCTTATACGTGCGCATGGGAGGCGCAGCCCGCGCCGACGATGCTCGCGCATGAACATGTCATTGAATCTCGCTGTGACGAACTGGCGCGAATGCTCGCGGTGGATAAGCCGCCAGGGACGGTGATCCAGTTTCGCTTCTCGTCAGGTCCTGATCCCGGCTGGGCGATCATCGCGAATCTGGTGGCCTGCGACGATACGTCACAACTGCACTCAGAAGCGGCGCGCTTGCATGCGATGAATATCGGCTTTTATACGGCGAATGCGAGCGCATTAGTTTACAGACGCCAGGCGCTTTCAATCTGGGCGCGCGTACCGGTACATCAGAATGGAGACGGCGCCAACAGTGGACTCAGCGCATTTATTCCCGCCGCTCTGGACGAGATAGGAAAGAGTGACATCACAAAACTCCCTCAGGCCATTCGCGCGACATGGGATGAGACCGCCGATGACGGCGTTGTGCAGCGACTTCTCAGAGATGAACGCGAGGCGCGTGACAAGGCAGAAAAGGTCTTTCGCCTGATCGAACGCGAATGTCCGTTGCCGTTACGACGTTTTGACAGAGAAGAGTTATGGGAGGCGATTTACCTGGGCCATAGGCAGAATGCGCGCAGCGTTCCGGTACTTCCCGATATTCCGGGCCTCGACATCCGTGATTATCTTTGCGGCGAAACCATAGAAGGGAAGGGCTCGCACGTCATGCACGGCGCGCATCCTGTGGCGATTGTCTCGATGTTCACGCCGCCGCAGCCGGCGATTACGGCTGATGCGCTACGAGCGTTGACGTTGAATCCAGCGCTCAACTTTCGCCATACGATCATCGCCGAATTCGTCTATCTGGACCAGCGGAAGGCCACGAAGCGCCTCGACCGGCGCATACGCCAGGTACGCCGCTCGTACGTCCGGGCCGACGGGCGTGTGAAGCAGTCTCCCGAGGCACGGGCGGCGCTTCTGGATCTCGAAACCGTCCGTGATCACATCACCGGTTCCAGAGAAGCGTTGATCGATATGCGTTTTTATGCCGTCATCTTCGCGGAACCGGCGCGCACTCGATCGGAACTTAAGCAGTCGCTCGACAATCTAGATCGGTATTGCGAGCGAATGGTCACGGCGATGCAAGCGATCCCCGGAGTGGAGGCGGCGCGCGAAGAGCCTGATTCACTACGCGCCCTGTATCACCGGTCAATTGTCGGCGAAGCGGACCATCGCCCCGTGGGCAGGGAGATCACCGAAGTTGCGGGATCGCTTGCCGCTCTCGTCCCGGTGGAATCGACCTGGGAAGGGTCGCAGAGACCGCATACGCTCTGCTCGACGCCGACCGGGAGACTGATCGGGTTGAACTTCTTTGACAGCGCCAGGATCAGTTCACCGCTCGCGCTCGTGCTCGGCGAACCTGGGAGCGGCAAATCAACTTTCATGGCGCGGGTCATAAATGATGTACTCGGGACTTTGCCGGAAGCGCGCGTGCGAGCCGTGGACTTCGGAGAATCGCTCGGGCCGCATGTGGATGTCACAGGAGGGAGGCACCTTCGCTTCTGCATTGAAGACAGGCGCACGATCAATATTTGGGACTATCCGGGGTTGGAAGCGGGCGAAATGCCCGACGAGACTCAGATCGCGCTCGTCGTGATGGACGCGATGAAGCTGGCACGAGTCAAAACTGATGACAATATCGCGGAAGACATCCTCACCAATGTCGTCACCGAGGTTTACAGGAACGAAGTCCCTCGAAACGGCCTTGGCAAAGCAAAGTATGAGCCCGCGCATTCGCATCTGCTGGCGCTGCTCGAAAGCTATCCGTTCCAATCGGCGGTTGTGCGAGATCGCGCCGCTACGCTTGCGTTGGCCCTGGAGAAATACCGTGGCCATCCCTGGCTCGACGCGCCCACGCATCCTGATTTTGCCGCAGATTCGCCATACGACGTTTACGAACTTGACAGCCTGGACGCCTTCCC
>DASUFM010000759.1:0-7031 GCA_036274535.1 Blastocatellia bacterium | reverse complement strand
CACTGCCCACTGCCCGCTATTTTCCGAGGGGCTTATTTTTGCCCGATGATCAGGGTCGCTTTGATCGAAACGTCGAAATCCATTTTGTGGCGTTCCTCGTCGATGATCTTCATCATCTGCTGTTGAACCTTGCGGCGGGTTTCTTCATCAGGAAGGATCGCCAGCCAGTCGTCCAGGAAGAAGGTTCCGATCAACGGCGATTCGAAGAATTCTTTTCCGTCCTTATAATCGAACCGCTCTTTGCTGGTCACGGCGCGGACATCTTTCAGGCCGGCGCCGTTCGCGAGTTCTTCGGCGTCGCTCACCGTCAAACGCTCAGTGATTAAAGCTTCGAGTTGCGGCGCGTAATCGAGCAGCCCCAGGTTGTATAAAGATTCCCAGTAGATCGAAAAGAACTCGTCGAAACTGCCGCGGGTCGTCAGTTTCAGCACGACCGTCGCGCCTTTCCTGGCCACACGTTTGAGTTCCGCGAGCGCGGGGCCGATCTCCGACGGCGCCGACATTGACGCGTCGCCGATCACGAGATCGAACTCATCGTCGGGCAATTCGAGCGATCTCATCGCGCCCTGGCGAAATTCCACGCGCTCAAGTTTTTTCACTTCGGCTTTGCCGCGCGCCAGGGCCAGCCTTTCGAGACTCGGATCGACTCCGACGACTTCCGTATTCGCGCCGCCTCTGATCGCCAGATCAATGGCGTAGCTGCCCGTGCCACACCCAACTTCCAGGAACCGTCCTTCCCTCGGCAGTTCGATCTCGTCGTCAACCATCTGATCGAAGGCCTCACTCCAGGTGGGCGCGACGTATAAATCGTAGAGGTAAGCTAATTCTTTAGCGTCTCTTATTGTGGGATTATCGCTCTCCATGACGCCACGATAGTAGCCAATCAACCGCGCGAGCCGCAAGAGCCGTCAATCGAGAAAAGAATAAACAAGGTGCTCAACGCCTGAGGCGCCCGCAAAACCTTCCCACTCATAATTGAACGGAACTGCAATCTGTCTCCCCTGCTTCAGGTGTTCAGCCTGTACTAAAAACTTAATTGAACGGCCTCCATTCAATGTGAGAGTTGATACGGTATGTTCGTATGGCCAATACGTTATAAAAGCCCACGGCTCTTCAATGCTATTGAATTTGTATTTGAGAACTACTGACGCTCCGTCTTCGGCTACTGGAAGCGGTGGCTGAGATATTTTGCCTCCCGGCCTTACTATTATTTGCTTGCCCGTGATTTCAAGACTGACGCTACAAGATGAATTGTTGCGCAGAATCATCCTCACCGTTTCAGGATCATCCCAGTCTGGATCACGGATTAAGTAGATACTTGGCTGTTGACTGTTCAAGAGAGAGCACCCACCCGCGCCGGGTTTGCTCTGATTGACGACAGCAGTTGAGCTTGCAATGGGCGCAGCGAGAAGAAGTACACAGCCAATCAGCAACAATTCTATGAACCGAGGAAGACTGAATCCGGCTTTCATACACATCTCCCCTCTACGATATTATTGTCTGCAATGTGGATTCGACGCCTGGCTGCTCAATCTCGCAGCTTATTTAATCCGTTAAGCGCGGCGACCTTATATGCTTCGGCGAGCGTCGGATAGTTGAACACCGTGTCCCGGAAATACTCGATCGTAGAGCCGGTGTTCAGGACCGCCTGTCCGATATGGATCAGTTCCGTCGCTCCTTCGCCTATGATGTGTAGTCCGAGCAGTTTCAGGCTTCTGGGATCGAACAGGAGCTTCAATTTCCCGGTCTGGTCGCCGAGGATCTGGCCCCTCGCCAATTCGTCATATTTGGCGACTCCGACTTCATACGGGATTTTCTCTTCCGTCAATTGCCGCTCGGTCTTCCCGATCATGGAGATTTCCGGAATCGTGTAGATGCCGTAAGGGAGAGGAAAGGCGGAATGGTTCGAGTCCTCTCCGAACATATGATTCGCCGCCAAACGGCCCTGCTGCATAGAGGTCGCCGCGAGCGCCGGAAACCCGATGACGTCTCCGGCCGCGTAAATGTGGGGAACCGTGGTCTGGAAATATTCGTTAACGCGGATCTTGCCGCGATCGTCAGCGGCGAGTCCGGCGGCCTCGAGATTCAGAAGGTCGGCGTTCGTTTGCCTGCCTACCGCATACAAAAGAGCGTCGCCTTTGACCGTCTTTCCGCTCTCGAGTATGGCGACCACGTCCCCGTCGGCCTCTTTTTCCACTGAAAGCGCTTTTTCTCCGAAGCGAAGAATGACGTCGAGGTTTCGCAGATGATATTGCAGCTGCTCGACGATCTCACGATCGACGAAGTCGAGCATCTCCGGCCTTTGCTCGATGACGGTCACTCGCGATTCCAGCGCCGCGTACATTGACGCGTATTCGATTCCGATCACGCCGGCGCCCACCACGATCAACTGTTTTGGGATGCTCTTAAGCTGCTCCA
The DNA here is from genome assembly GCA_036274535.1 of Blastocatellia bacterium. Taxonomy (GTDB): domain Bacteria; phylum Acidobacteriota; class Blastocatellia; order RBC074; family RBC074; genus JAJVID01. The sequence continues at coordinate 4,613 of DASUFM010000759.1, read as the reverse complement.
TTTCACCGGAGTCGATGATTGTCTGACCGTCGAACGGAATCATCGGGTTGCGAGCCGGGCGCGTTCCGCAGGCGATCAGGAATTTTTCGGCCGTGATCGAAGTTTCGCCGCTTTCGCCTGTTACCTGGACCGTATGCGGATCCAGAAACCGGGCGCTTCCCTGAATGAAAGAGACTTCGTTTCTTCTGAATTGATGCTTGACCACATCCATTTCGCGTTCCTGGACGATGCGCACGCGATCGGAGAGATCTTCCTTGCTGATTCTCTCCATCAGCGAATAGTCGCAGCCGTAGAACGCGCGCTGGCGGAAGCCGGTCATATACAGAATCGCTTCTCTCAGCGTCTTGCTCGGAATTGTGCCTGTGTGCAGCGACACCCCGCCGAGCATCCCCTTGCGGTCAATGATCGCCACCTTTTTTTCCATTTTCGCCGCGGCGATTGCGCCCTTTTGTCCAGCCGGACCGCTGCCTATCACGACCAGATCGTATGTTGCGTTAGCCATTGTTCACCTCGATTTGTGACGCCTGTAGAGATCGGTTCAAAACCGTCTTTTGTTTCGTAGTGGTCTGTAAAAATCTTCGCCGGTCGTGTTTAGTTGAGACTCGCCTATGAAGACCATTGTCAATTGTCTATTGTCTATTGTCTAAGTGGGTCGCCTATATTTTTGACGCGAACGATTGGCGATGCGCAATTGGCAACGCGCAATGAAAGGCGCCGCCGCAGGCTTAATTTCCGCCTTTGATTTCCGCGGCCAGTTTGTCCGCGCCGTATAGTTTTCTTAAGGCCTCGATAATCGCAGCCGCATGCACTCCGACCGCGCGTGCGCCCTCGCTCTCGTCAATGTAGAGATAACGGTTCGGCAGCTTTTGAATGTTACTGTCGAAATTTATGCCGGTGATCTCGGCGTTGCGATTGATGACAGGGCTGCCCGAATTGCCGCCGATGGTGTCAGCCGAATATACGAAATTGAGCGGCGTTGACAGGTTTAACATGGATTTCGCGTCTTTCCAACGCGGCGGCAGGTGGTAAGGCGGTTTCTCGTTGAAACCGGCGGCGCGGTCGAACAGCCCGTAAAAGGTCGTCTTGAACGGCACTAGCGTGGTGTCTTCCTCGTAGCCGGCGACCGTCCCGTATTCGATCCTTAAATTGAAGTTGGCGTCCGGATAGACCGTTTTGCCGTAGACGGCGAAACGCGCATTGGCGATCTGGGCGCCGGCGGCGGTTTCGATGTTCTGTATATTCTCTTCATTCCAGGCGCGCAGTTCGCGAATGATCGGCTCGACCTTGCGCGCGAGGGCGATGAGCGGGTCGTCGGATCTATTGATGGCTTCGGCGCCGCCTTCAAACAAGGCCTTTCGAAACGCGACATCGTTCAGTTTCGTCCCGCCGATCACGCGCTTTGCCACTTCGGCCGGGGTCGAACCGCCGAGCGCCGAGCGAACGAAGGGGTCTTCGGCGCCGAGCGCCTTACGGCCTTCTTCGAGCCAGCCCGCCAGAATCACGTCCTCCATTTCGGGGTAGATCGGCGCAGGCGAGAGCAGGTTGCGCTTCAGAGCCTCCATGCGATTGTCGCGGAACTCCTCGTAGCGTTGATCGTTCGGTTTGCGAATCTCTTCGGCGTAACGGACGAATGACGACGCGATCGTTGCGAGCCGTGAAGCGGCGAGATTCGCGAAAGCGATCCGCTTCGACATCGCGGGCAGAGCCGCATAAGCCTTCTCGATTCGCGTCCAGGCGTCGCCATAAGCGCGCCGCCATTCGGGCTTCGACGCGACGGCCTGCCGCAAAGCGGACTCTTCGTCTTCCTTCTTTTTGAAGACGCGCGGGTTTTCCAGCCCCGCCTGCTGTCCGACCAGGCGCTTGATCGAATTTTCCAGGCCGCGAATCGTCTGCGAGGCCTGTCGCTGCTGCTCGGCGCCGCGTTTGGCGTAATCTTTCAGCGCGGAACTGCGCGAAGTCCAGACCTGCATCTGAACCGGGTTCCCGAGGTCGCGCTGATAGCGCAACTGCGCGACGGTCAATAGACGCGCGGTCGAACCGGGAAATCCGGGCACTATCACGAGCTCGCCTTCACTGACGTCTTTTGAGGCCCATTTCAGATAATGCTCGATCTTCGCGGGCCGTCCGTCTTCGTAAACGCGGAAGAAAGTGATGTCCAGATCGTAGCGCGGAAAAGTAAAGTTGTCGTAATCGCCGCCGAAATAAGCGATCTGTTCTTCGGGTGAAAAAACCAGCCGCACGTCGGCGTATCGCCTGAAGCGGTAGAGCCAGTATTCGCCGCCGTTGTAGAGCGTCACGACCTCACATTTCAAGCCCGTCTTCGCCGATTCTTCTTTTTCAATCGCGGCCATCTCGGCCTTGCGCCGCTCGGCGGCCTCTTTGTCCGAGGCTTCGGATTTGACCGCGCCCTGCACGCGCTTCGTCACGTCTTCGTAAGAGACCAGCACGTTGACTTCGATGTCGGGGCATTTCAATTCCTCTTCGCGAGTTGACGCGTAAAAGCCGTCTTTGACCAGATCGCGCCCGCCGCCCGAAGACAGTTTCGCGACCTGGCCCGCGCCTACGTGCTGGTTGGTGAAGATCAGTCCGTCGGCCGAAACGAACGACCCGGTCCCGCCCCCGGCGCCCTCGCTCAAACGCGCGGTGGACAGCCGCACGTAATCGAGCCATTCGCGCGAAGGCTCGAAGCCGTATTTCTCTTTCCACTGTTTGAGCGGCGGGTTGTCGAAAGTCCACATCCCCTCGTCGGCGAAGCCCGCCGGAACCAAGATCAAACAAAACGCGACGATGACAGTGATGGATAGTTTTCTCATTGGCTTAATTCCGAATTGTGAATCGGCGCGGGGAGCGTAAGCGGCCTGAGCCTTGATCAGCAAGCCTCGTGATCGATGCCCAGGTCGATCACCCTCCCCGTACCGCGCCGGAACGCTATGCGCCGAAGCTGTTGATGGCCTGTTGTTCCTTGTCGAAGATTTCCAGAATCTGCGTCAGGTTGGTGACAATAAAAAGCCCGCGCAAATTCAGCGGGACTTCGGCGAGTTTTATCACTCCCTCGCAATCGGCGACCAATTTATGTGATTTCACAAGTTCGCCGAGCGCCGTGCTGTCCATCCGCGAACAGCCGGACAGATTGACCACAAACAGACGGTCGCCCGCCTGCAGACGGTCGCGCATGAGTTGCGACAGGCGCTCGGGCTTCTGGTCGATGACGGCCTGGCCTTGAACTTTGATGATTGTGATTTTGCCGACCTTGCGGTCACTTATTTCCATCTTGTCCTCCGCTAAGGCTACGGGAGCGTTCCGCGCAGGGGGCGGAGATTTCCGCTTCCGATTCGCCAGTATGACATATAGCGAGCGGCGGGAACTACAGATTCACGCGGATGCAACGGATTATTACGGATCAGCGTTGATCCGTAATAATCCGTGAAATCCGTGGTTCCTTTCGTTCAAATATCGCCCGCTATGATGTTGAGAAAATACCAAAAAACCTAGCCGGTCTTCCCCCGCAATTCGCCCAAAATCAACGCGCTGCGCCCCATCACCGTCGCCTTGCCCTGGACGAGTTTGGCCACGCTCTTCCGCAGTTCCGAATCGCCCGCCTGCAGGGCGTCGGCGAAGATTTTCCATTCGCCTTCAGGAATAGTAAATTCCACGGCTCTGGATTGCGGGTTGAGCAGGACCAGCGCGCGGGACCATTCATCTCGTCCGGCCTGGTCTTCGATCAGAAAGCCGATTGCGCCTGCCGGAACGGGCAATCCGAGTTGATCGTCCAGGAACTTCAAAGCGCCGCGCGCCTGGTCCGCGGTCTCCAGGCGGAAGAGCGGATGGGCTCGTCGCAATTCGATCAGGCCGCGATAGTATTCGACCACGTCGCGCTGTTCGGCTTTTTCGCGCCAGCGGATCATATTCACCGAGTCCGGCTTGTCGTAGCTGTTGTGATCGCCGCCTTTGGTCCGCAGAAACTCCTGCCCGCTCTGGATGAAAGGGATGCCCTGCGAAGTGAAGATGACCGCCGCCGCGAGTTTGTCCATGGCGCGACGATCCGCGTTGGTGACCGAAGCGTCATCGGCGGTGCTGATCAGCAAACGGTCCCAGAGCGTGTGATTGTCGTGGCATTCGACGTAATTGACGGCTTCGAGCGGAGAGTCGGCGAAGTCATCGACGCCGCCGCGGATGCCCTTCTTGACTTCATCTATGTTGAAGCCGGATTGGATGAAGCCCGTGGCGCGGGCGTCGAAAACATTGCCTTTCAGAACGTCGCGGAAATGGTCGTTGAAGACCGCCCACCCGGCGCCGCGCTGAGCCCCCTTGCCGTTGATCTGAATCGGAGTCGCGCCGCCCGCCCAGGGCTCGCCGTAAATCAGCAGGTTCGGATCGATGGCCCGTAGTTCGCGGACAGCCTCTTTGAAAGTGTCGAAATCGATCAGGCCCAGCAGGTCGAAACGGAAACCGTCAACCTTGTACTCGTTGACCCAGTATTTCACCGAATCGATGATGTAACGCCTCGCCATAGGCGCTTCGGTGCGGAATTCGTTGCCCGTGCCCGATCCGTTCCAATAGCTTCCGTCATGTTTCATTCGATAGTAATAGCCGGGAACCAGCCCCTCGAAGCT
>DASUFM010000758.1:0-6208 GCA_036274535.1 Blastocatellia bacterium | reverse complement strand
GCGGTCTTCCAGGAATTCGAAACGCCGTGAAAAGATCCGATTGAATATCCGATCGCCGCGAACCCCGCGCAGGCGATAATGGTCGGCGGCGCCAGGAGCCTGAGCGCGCCAAAGAAATGTTCGAACCCCAGGCCTACTTCGCGCAACGATTCGCCGCGCTCCCGCTGTGAATTTATCATCAGCGCTATCGCCAGCAAGGCGGCCATTGTCGCCACCCACCGCCGTTCCGGCTGCAAAGGAGTGATCGTCCAGGAAATGATCATCACGGTGACGAAAACCGAGGCGATTTCCAGCGCGCTGACCGCACGCATCGAGACGCGCGCGCTCATCTCCCCGGCCGGAGCGGGCCATTTCGCGGACGATTTTTCTTCTATCTCTTCCTCGGGCGCTGACCCGTGCATGCTTGCTCCAATCGCGCTAACAGGCTGTTTTCACAAAATCTCCAGAACGACGAATGCGACGGCATGATCCTGCGCGTGCGAAAGCGAGACGTGAGAGCGAATGATTCCGAGTTTCCCGGCGATCTCGGCGGCGCGGCCGTGAAATAGGAGCTGTGGCGCGCCTTCGGTTGATGATATGATCTCGACGTCATGCCAGGAGAGCGCGACGACGGGCGTGGCCCCGCCCAGGGCTTTCCTGGCGGCTTCTTTAGCGGCGAAGCGAGCCGCATAGCGTTCGGCTTTAATGGCGAACCGTTCGCAATATTCGATTTCTCCTTCGGTGAAGACTCGATTGACGAAGCGTTCTCCGTATTCTCCAATCGCGCGTTCGATGCGTGATATTTCGACTATGTCTACGCCGACGCCTGCTATCATAACTGGATTCGAAATTTTAGACCCGAGACCTGGGATTCGAGATGGAGCATTTCTCTTTTCGTAATATCGGCGCCCTGAGGCTGCTGGTCTGCGACCCGCTGGAGCGGATCGGTTTTAAAAACGCTTTCAGCACTCGCCTCGGCGGCGTCAGTCCGTTGCCGGACGGCGCGCTCAGCCTGGGGAATTTCAGCCAGGACGAGCGCGAGAATGTGATCGAAAATCGCCGCCGGTTCCTCACCGCTCTCGGCGCGGCGGATTGGACGATGGTCACCGCCAAGCAGATTCATTCCGCCGACGTTCGTTTCGTCAGCGGCCTGGAAGACGCGAGATCCGAGCCGCGCGAAGGCGACGCGCTGACGGCCAATACGCCGCGCATACTGCTGGCGATTCAGACGGCCGATTGTCTGCCGATTTTGATCGCTGATGAACGCTCCGGCGCGTTTTCGGCGGCGCACGCCGGATGGCGCGGCACGCTCGGAACCATCGTCGCACGAACGGTTGATCGCATGCAACAGGAGTACGGCTCGCGCCCCGGGGACCTGCATGCCGCGATCGGCCCGGGCATCAGCGCCTCCGTTTTCGAAGTCGGACCGGAGACCCTCGCCCTGTTCAAAGACAGATTCGATTACGCCGAAGAGTTGATCTCCGAGGCGCGGCCGGACGGCAAGGCTCATCTGGATCTGAACATGGCCAACTTCCGCCAGTTGAGCGATTGCGGCCTGCGCGAGGATCGAATCTACGACAGCGCCCTCTGTACATGGCTGCGCAACGACCTGTTCTTCAGTTACCGTCGTGAACGCGGTCATGAAAAGCCCGTCGGAAGGTTGATGGGAGTAATTGGGAGACATGCCTTATAGGAGAAACCCATGAAATCAATATTGTTCTTAGCCTTATCGCTGTTGATCGCCCCCGCATTCGCCTTCGCCCAGGGCGCGCCGAAAGATTCCCGAAAAGACTCTGACGATGACCTGCGCCGCGCCGTTGAATCATCAGGCGGTAGCGAAACGCAAATCGTCGCGAACCTCGAAGGCTATCTGAAAAAATATCCGGACAGCGAGCGTCAGGACGAGATCGTGAGGGAGATTTACAAGCTCAGTGTGAAGTTGCGGGATCGCAACCGCGCCATAGCTTACGCCGAAAAGCTCGTGAAGAGCGATGAGGACAATATCGAGGCGTTGACAACTCTGATCACCATGCTGCGCGAACGCAAGGCGGAGACCGATTCGACCAGAGCCCTGGCGTACGCCGATGAGCTGATCAAACGATTCGAGCGCATCATCTCTACCAGCGACAAACCGGCGCGCGTCAGTCCGGCGCAATGGCAGGATCGAAAGGATCAGGGGATCGCTTCGGTTTATCTGCTGCGCGGCAGAGTTCAGGCCGACCTGGGCGCCGACGACAAGGCGCGGGCCGATTTGGCGAAAAGTTACCATGCCGCGCGTCTGGCGGGCGCGGCCATGGCGTTGGGCGAACTGGCCGAGAAGAACAAGGCCATCGACGAGGCGATCGATTATTACCTGCAGGCCTTCGCCATCTCTCTCAACACTAACGGTGATGAGATCGATCTGAAATCACTGCGGCGCAAGATCGGGCAGATCTATTCGGCGAAGAACGGATCGGAGGTCGGGCTCGGCGACCTCCTGTTGAAGGCCCATGACGCTTATGTCAAAGAGCGCGATGAGCGGCTGGCGAAAATTGATCCGCCCAATATCAATGAGGGCGTCAATGATCCACTGAAATTCACGCTGACCAGGCTCGACGGCTCGCCGTTCAAGCTGGGCGATTACCGCGGCAAGGTGATCGTGATGAATTTCTGGGCGACATGGTGCGGCCCATGCCTGACTGAGATGCCGCTGTTTGAAAAGACCATGGCGAAATACAAAGAAGACAAGGATGTCTTTTTCCTGGCGATCAGCACGGACGAGGACCGCGAACTGGTCGCGCCTTATTTGAAGCGATACAAATACACATTTCCGATCGTCTACGACGAATACCTGAACGACCTTTTCGGGATCTCTTCAATCCCGACCACGATCATTCTGGATCGCAATGGCCAAGTTTCCTTCCGGCAAGCCGGCTTCAACCCGCGTGGAGATTTCGTAGCGACGCTGAGCGAGAAGATCGAAGACGCCAAGAGAAGATGACAAGGAGACAAGGAGAAGGGGGGACAAGGGGAAGGGGAACAAGGAGACAAGCAAACTATAAATAGAAATACAAATGTAGGTTCAAATATGAGCCCTCAGGAAAAGAAGAAAATCACACGGCATGCGGAGCTTGAGGTTTATCAGAAGGCGGTTGCCGCCGCGATGAAGATTTTCGAGCTTAGCAAAAGTTTTCCGACAGAAGAGAAATATTCACTTATCGATCAAGTGCGACGTTCATCGCGTTCGGTTTGCGCCAACCAGGCTGAAGCTTGGCGAAAGCGCATTTACAGCGCGCATTTTGCCAGCAAACTCAATGACAGCGAGGCGGAGGCCGCCGAAACACAGACCTGGATTCAGTTTGCTGTTGAATGTGGTTACTTGTCCCGCGAATCCGCCTCAGAATTCTACAGGGAATACGAATCCATCATCTCCATGCTCGTTTCGATGAGAAATCATCCTGAAAAATGGCGTATTGGATAAGAAAGACAAGGAGACAAGGAGCGTAACACACTTTTCTCGTTTCCCACTCTCCTTGTCCCCTTGTCCTCTTGTCTCCTTGTCTTTATCTCGGCACGCTGCTTCTGAAATTGCCCTGCTCGTTGTACAGGCGCTGATATTGCCGCGCGTTGCGGTAAACGCCCTGCACGTATAGGCGGGTTTCGCTGAGAGGAATGTTCTCGACCCATTCTTCGATGTTTTCCGTCGGCAATTCCTTGATCCACCGGCGGACGCGGGTCGGTCCGCCGTTGTAGGCCGCCGCGACGTATTCGAAGCGGCTGAAACCGTCCATCAACTCTTTCACGTATGCCGTGCCGAGCTGGATATTGAGGGCGGGATTGAAGAGGTCATTGGTCGTAATGGCGCCGGCGCCGGTCTTGCGGGCCACATCCCGTCCGACATACGGCAGGAGTTGCATCAATCCGTACGCGTTCGCGCGGCTGCGCGCGTTGGGAGTGAAGACCGTCTCCTGGCGGATCAGGCCGGCGATCAGGTAGGGATCGATATTGTGTCTCTTCGCTTCTTCTTTGATGTTCGACCACCATTTAAGCGGGTAGAAGATTTCCCAGACTTCGCGCGGCGCTTCTTCAGGCAGCATCTGCCCGTAATCGGGGTAGGCGCGTTTGAGCGCGTTGAGCGCCGCCACCGGCTCGCCCTGGATGCGGAAGATCTGGGCGATGCGCAGGTTGACCGATGGGGAATTGGGATATTTTTCTCGCGCGGCGTCCAGTTCGTTCATCGCCGATTGATAGAACGTCACGCGCATCAATTGTTCGGCTTTGATCAGGCGTTCGGCGTCGGCCTCGTTGACGGTCTCCTGAGGCAGTTTGACTGTTTGAAGGCCGGCGATAGCGCGGCGCAGAAGCAGGTTAGATTCGAAAGGCCTGACGCGAACCCCTTCGCCGGCGAGTTTGGCGATGTGGCGTTCGGCGTTGATCCCGAACCATCCTGCGCCGTACCGCAGCAACAGCCCCCGATACAGAGTCATCGCAGTCTCTTTGTCGCCCGAGCGTTCGGCGTCGTATGCGGCCCAGAAAACAGCCTTGCCGCGATTCTCCGTGACGTTGCTGTAATTGGCCAGGTGTTCAGTCAGCAATCGCGCCGCCGTCCGGTAATCCTTCGCCTGGTGAGCGCGCCAGGCCAGCCAGAAATGCGCTTCATCCGCCCCCGTCGCCTGTGGGAACTGTCTGATCAGTTGTGTGTAATAGGCGCTCGCCTGGCTGTCGCGGTCGCGTTTCTCGTAATAGCGCCCGGCGCCGAAAAGAAGATCGCCGATCCGTTCACTCTTCGGCGCGACGCGACGCAACTCCGCGAAGGTTTCCAGCGCCGCGGCTTCGTTGTTGAGCGAAAGTTGCGCCATGCTCTTGTAATAGAGCGCGTCGCTCATAGTTTTCTGAGAGCGCGAACGAACCTGCGAAAGCGCATTGATGGACTGTTTGAATGAATTGGCTTTGTAATACGAGACGCCTGCCCGCAGCCAGAGGTCGCTGGTTGCGGCGGCGGGGAAGCGAGTCGGTATCTCGTTGTAAGCCTGCGCGGCGAGCGCGTACAGTTTGGATTCGTACAGCCTGTCAGCGCGTCGTATCTGTTGCGAAGCGTCGGCCGGGGCGGTGGTCCCGCCGAGCGCCGTCAGACGGGCGCCGGCCTTATCGGCCTCGGCCGATTGCGGAGCCTCGTAATAGAGCTTCCGAAGCGTGAGTATCGCTTCGTTCACGCGGCCCGCCTTCTCGAGCGCGTCGGCCTGCAGCTTGAGCGCCGCGCCGTCATTTTTTTCGACCAGAGGAGCGAGATCGCCGGCTACCATCCGGTAATCTCCGCGCAACATCGCGGAGCCGGCCGATTGCAGCGCCGCCGTTCTGGCCAGCAGCGAAGAAGGATGGATTTGAGCCAGGCGACGGAACTCGCGTTCGGCCTCTTCGGCGCGGCCGCCTTCCTTCAACGCCTGCCCGCGATAGTAAAGCGCGTAATCTCCGAGAGCGGTCAATCGCGCAATGTTCTGGTCCGCGAGCAGAGTCGCCGCGGCTGAGTAATCTTTGGCCTGAAAACGCAAATAGCCGCGCAATAGATGCGCCAGCCCCGCCTGTTCGGTCCCGGGAAAGGAATTCTCCAGGCGTTGTAACTCGGTTTCTGAATTGGCCCTTGCGGCAGCCTGGAATTGCGCCTCGGCTTTATCCTGACCGGCGCTTTGGCCGTAGATCACCCTTGGGCGTGATTGCGCCGCCACGTTGATTAGAGCAAAGATTAAAGCTGCGACCCAAACGACGGGAACAAGTGGATGTTGTCGTCGGAAGAACGAAACAGTGGAGGATAAAATGTTCATGCTTCAGCTCCAGAAAAACGCTTCCGCCAAGAGGGCAATCGAAAATAGTTATTAGAAAAAGAGATTCAGGGGGGTGAAAATCTCGTGACCGCAAACGAGGGAAACTTTACTCCGAATTCTCCACACTCGCAATAACCGCGTTAGGCCAGCGCGACCGGCCCCGGGCAGTCCTTGCCTAATTTAGCGGGATCGCCTTCGGCCAGCGTCTGCACCAGTTCCTCGTAAAAGTAATCGAAGCGCGCGGCGACTGTCGGAGACACGCGTTTATCGTATACCTTACGGTTGCGATCGATTTCGTCCTTGAGGCGCTCGTATAGATCGTGATTGCGGCGCCCGTCGTTGACCTTCGCCGCGTTATAGAGCTTGATCTCCGAAACCAGCAGCCTGGCGAACCGGCGCGCGTCGTTATGCGCGCGCTGCTCGGTTTCGCT
>DASUFM010000757.1:0-5050 GCA_036274535.1 Blastocatellia bacterium | reverse complement strand
ATTGCGCGAGCTTGACGATTCAAAAAAACTCGATGAGGCGACGCGCGACCGGTTGGCGGAGAAGATCAAAACAGACGCGATCGCCTGGGCGGTCGGCGTCGCCGAAGTCGAAGAAATAGAGGTCCTGAACATCTATCATGCCAGCCTGCTCGCGATGCGGCGAGCGGTAGAAAGATTGACCCCCGCGCCCGATTTCATTCTCGTAGATGCGCGCAGGATTCCCGATTGCGCCGCTCCGCAGCGAGGACTAATCCACGGCGACGCCCTCTCGGCAAGCATCGCCGCCGCTTCGATCATCGCGAAAACGACCCGCGACGCGATGATGATAGATCTCGACGCGCAATATCCCGGTTACGGTCTCGCCGGACACAAAGGATATCCGACGCCGCGGCACGTCGAAGCGCTGCGTCGTCTCGGCCCGTCGCCGATTCACCGCCGAGGCTTCAGGCCGGTTCGCGAAGCTTTGAATCTGAAATCTGAAATCTGAAATACTTCGAATGCAAACGCCACATCAGAACCCGGACGCCATTGGCTTCGTGCTGCGGCTCGGCAGAGCGCTGCACGTTTACGGCATTCCCGCTCACCGCCTTGAAGAAGTCATGGCGAAGGCCTCCAAAAAGCTCGGACTTCAGGGACAGTTTTTTTCGACTCCGACTTCGATCTTCGCTTCGTTCGGGCGGCAGGATGAACCGGGCGTATTTCTGATGCGGGTTACGCCGGGTGAAGTGAACCTGGGCAAGATCGCCGAACTCGACGACGTCGCGACATGCGTGCTGCGCGGCCCACTGGATCCGGCTGAAGGGTCCAAGCGAATAGAGCGCATCCTGGCCGAACCGCATCATTATGGCGGGACGCTCACGATCACCGCCTTCAGCCTGGCCTCCGCCGCCGCCTCGCGTTTTTTAGGCGGAGGATTGAAAGAGATCGCCGCCTCCGCATTGATCGGTCTGGTCATCGGTCTTCTGTCGTTAATTGCAGGGAAGTATGAATCGCTGGGCAAAGTGTTCGAATTTGTGGCGGCGGGCGCCGCATCGGCGCTGGCCGGGTCGCTCACTTTCCTGATCGGACCTTACGCCGTCTCGAACGCGACGCTCTCCGGATTGATCGTGCTCATGCCGGGATTGACTTTGACCATCGCGCTGATAGAGCTTTCGACGCGAAATCTGTCGTCGGGGACCTCGCGGTTGAGCGGCGCATTCGTGATATTCCTGAGCGTGGGCTTTGGCGTGGCGGCCGGCGGCGCCATCGGCAAATTGCTGCTCGGGGCGCCCGCAGTGGCTCGCGCCGCAGCTCTGCCAGCGTGGACCGAGGCGCTGGCGCTCGTCACGATGCCGATCGCTTTGACCATTCTGTTGCGCGCCCAGTGGCGCGACACGTTGTGGATAGTGATCGCAGGAGCATTGGCAGTGGGGGGCGGCCGCCTCGGCGTCATATTCTTCGGCCCCGAAATGGGCGTTTTTCTGGGCGCATTGACCGTCGGAGTGGCTAGCAACTGGTATGCGCGATTGCTGGACCGTCCCGCAATCATCACGGAAGTCCCTGGCATTATGCTCCTGGTCCCCGGCAGTGTGGGTTTTCGCGGCCTCGCGGCGTTGATGGATGAAAAGATCGTTTCGGGCGTCGATACGTCGTTCAAGATGATTTTGACGGCGGTGGCGCTGGTGGCCGGAACATTGATGGCCAACATCATCGCCCCGCCGCGACGCGAAATCTGACCATCAAGAGCGCTGCCAGCCCCCGCCTCATACGATAACGTGTGATCGGGATGCGCGAGTGTGACAATTTGACAAATTATTCCACTTTCCAGGTTTCAACAAAATTTGCGCTTCTCATCCCAGGTTTGCTGGCGCTTCAGTGAACTCATGTATAAAATCTGGCCTGGACATACAAAAAACAGGAAATCATAAACCATAAGTCGTCATGGCAGCCAAGCGGGATTCGTGGTTTGAGTCCGTAAACGCTTGTCCAGGGTCGTCGAAATTTCTCCTCTTCTTCTTGTTCTTGCAACAAATCGATTTGCCCGGCGGGTCCTCGCCGGATTCGGCAGCAAATCACAGCGCTCGAGTTCGATTCGCATATCAAAACTAAGATAGACCAGGTTTACTCTTACTAGGGGGGTACATCGTGATTGCCAATCCAGCATCTTTACCGACTCAAGCTGTAATTGAGCAGGCTTCTTATAGGGCAGACTCGAAGAGAGTATCCTTTGGAGACTCTAGACTCGAATTGTCGGAGGGAGCTCTCTTTGTGATTCAACTCTCCAGATCCGGCGCGCCAGTCGCCCCAGTCATCCTGGACATTCAGGAAAAGTCCGCTCAAGCCCCCCAGGCCGATTCAAAAGCGCGGCAGAATGAGCCTCAGACTGATCAGACCGAGCAGCCGGAGCGGAGAACTTTCTGGGAGAAGATTTTCAGGATGCCCCCGCTCCGCAAGCGCCTTGAAAAGGCGCTCGTCGAGGAATGGAAATTCTCCGAAGTTCGGCCGCGCCACATCGAAAATCTGCTCTCGGACGACGCGGAGGAGACCAGGGCCTTCTTTATGAGCGGTTCGAACGCCCGCCAGTACCAGAGACTGGTCAAGGAATTCGGCGTCGGTTTCGAAACCAAAGATGGAAATGTCGTTGACGAGTCTATCGAGACGATGAGCGAATACGGGCCGGAGTTGATCCAGAAATATTCGATCCTCATGGATAATCGGGAGATTATCAAGCGCTATTTCGCCGGAGTGTTTCGAAACGGCAGAATCGGAACCCAATCGCTCGTGCGGATCAGCAACTCCATGTGGTTCAGCCCATTCTCGGCGTCTAAATTCAGGATGTCGGCCAACATGCTCAACAGCCGGTTCCAGGTTCCGAACCACGTCATCGGACCTATGCTGACCAGCGTCGGAGACACTTACTGGCTCCGGCAGGTCCTCTTCCGCCGCACGGCGCCTCAGGAGTTTCAGCAACTTCTCAATCGAATAGCCCCGTCTAGCGAAGATTCTGGAAACGCTTTCGCTCCCGCATTGCAGTTGCTGGTGCTGGGCGCCGAGCATAAGCTACCGTTCCAGACACTGGACGCTTTTGTGCAGAAACTCGAGTTGAAGCCGAAAGATTTCGGCCCCTTCAGCGCCGCCGTTTACAATCTGGCGGCCTACCGGCTTGCAAGCGAGATCAAATGTCCCACATTCGCCCAGTTCCTGCGCCGGACGCTGGACGAATTCGGTCCCGAGATCAACCAGGAATCCGCGCGGCTCTTCATGCTCTCATTCAGGGAGTTCAAGGATGATTCGAGCGCCCTTTCATCCTACCTGTCTCCAGAGTACCGCCAGACCAAAGAGTTCCTGAGGAGTATCGGAACTCCGGTCCCCGCGACTATCTGGAACATGGAGCGCATCGCGTTTCTATCTCAAACTTTGACGCCGGAGAAGAGGGCGAAAATCACGCAACTGGTCCGTGAACTCGCCGAAGAAGTGAAGGTGGCTGACGTCATGTTCCTCGCCGAAATCGCCGGCAACGATGAAGAATGCAAACTCCTGCTCGATCGTCAGGCTCTGATCGCGGCGGTCAAAGACATCAAAATAGATCGCATCGTCGAGCGAAGCCACAACGACCTCGTGAAGTAATTGTAGCGTGAAGTCGATGACGCGAACAGGAACGGCTTCTATCGCAGCGTCAGACGGCTCCTGACGCTGATGAAGGAAGAGAAGCGTACATACACGGAGCGCGTAGACCCCAGTAAATTAACCAATATCCAGCTCAGCCGTCTTCTCATTTTCCATCGTTCCATCGATATGCCGGGATTCCTGGACACGGTCGGATGGAACGTCTCGCTCGATCTGCAGAACGAACGGAGCGAAGGCGGCGGATACCTGGGTTACGATAAGGACATGGCGATGGTCACCATGGTCGCCGGACAGCCCGGCGACAACAAGGCGTATCGTCCTGTGAATCTCATGCGCGCGCCCGCTTCGATTGCGCTGTTCCATAATCACGCCTTCAAAGACACATTCGCAGAGCGTTACCTCGGTTTCTTCAAAAAGCTCTTCCCTTCGAAAAAGGGCAAGAATAAATACGCGGGCCCGAGCGGATGGGTCGGCGCCAAGAAAGGCGATATCAGCGCAGCGGCCGAATCCGAGCTCCCTTCATTCATTATCACCAAGATCGGGACCCCGCAGAATCCCGATGGGACCAAGGATAATAAATCTCTCCTGGTGAATTTCGACTGGGTCGTCGTTGATCGGCAGTCGGGAGAAGCCCTCAGATCCGACCGCGGCGTTTTCACCGTCCCCTATTATGGCGAGGATCAGCTCGGCAAACTCAAATGGCCGTCGAAAAAGGAAATGAAGCGGCGAGAGAAAGAGAAGAGAGATAAATGCCCGCCGGTCACAAGACAGGACGCCGCGCAAACTGAAGGCCGGCTTGATTGAGACAGAGGTGGCGCTATAATAAATAGGATAGGCATGACAGATAAGACAAATAGGATATATCCATCCTATTTGTCTTATCTGTCTGTCTGTCTGTCCTATTTGTCTTATATAGAGATTTTTATGCCAAAGATTGCGGATATTGAATACACGCCTAATCCCAACGCTGTGAAATTCATTCTCAGGGAGCCGGTCACCAGCGGCGCATCACGGTCGTTTCAGACCGCGCAATCGGCGCAAGCCGATCCGCTGGCCTCGGCATTGTTCGCCGTCGGAAATGTGACTTCGGTCTTTTACATGGATCGTTTCATCACTGTGAACAAAGAAGACGAGGTTTCCTGGGAGGAGATGCTGAAAAAGCTCGCCGAGCCGATTCGCGAGGCGCCTACTGTTTCAGAACCGGCGGCCCAGGCTCAGGCGCCCATCTACACTCCAGGCGAGAACCCGCTGTTGGACCGTATCAATCAGGTTCTGGACGAAAGAGTCAGACCCGGGTTGGCGGGCGACGGCGGCGGACTTGAGATCATCGGCCTGGATGAGAAGAGATTGCTGATCCGTTATCAGGGCGCTTGCGGAAGTTGTCCCAGTTCGATCGGCGGGACGATGATGGCCATTGAATATATGCTCAAAGAAGAAGTCGACC
>DASUFM010000756.1:0-5813 GCA_036274535.1 Blastocatellia bacterium | reverse complement strand
ATCGACGTATTGGCGATAGGAGTTGTAATAATCGTAGCCGTCCTTACGAAGGTTCAGGTTATTAAGAGTTACTCCGAGGATTCTCGCTCCTACGGAGGCGAGGTCCTGGCACGCGCGGCGCACCAGTTCGCTCTTGCTTTGTCCGCTCTTGACCACGAGTATTACGCCGTCAACGAGAGTCGAAAGGATGATCGGGTCGCTGACCGTGAACAGCGGAGGCGAATCTATGAGGACATAATCGAACCTTTCGCCCAGAGAGCGCAGCAGCTCTTTCATGCTTTCCGAACTTATCAATTCAGAAGGGTTGGGCGGCACGTGACCGCAGGGGATGGCCGAGAGGTGCGGCACGGAAGTCCTGCTGATGAACCTGTTGAGATCGCCGCCGCTCGACAGCAGAGTGGACAACCCTTCGCCTTTCGTCAGTTGCAGCAGCTTATGAATTCTGGGCTTACGCATATCACAATCCACTATAACCACTTCGGCTTTCAACTGGGTCAGCGCGAGAGCGATGTTAAAGATCGTAGTGGTTTTGCCGTCGCCCGGCTGGCTGCTGGTGACCATCATGGTCTTGGGCGGACGTCCCGCGGTGGACAGCAGGATCGAAGTCCTGAGCATTCGATACGCTTCGGCGGCGGCCGAAAACATCTTCATCGAATCGACGAGGACCGGCTTGTCTGAAAAGTCGCCGAGCGATTTATACGAATCGTTGAGCTCTTTCGACTGCCCGCCCTTTATTTCAATACTTCGTATGCCGTTACCTTGTGCGCCGTTGCGCCTGCCCTGTGGAAGCGCGTCGTTCAAACTGGGAATGACGGCCAACAGGGGAAGTTGCGTAAGACGGCTGACGTCTTCGACGGTCCTGATAGTGGTGTTCAGATTCTCTATCAGATAGGCCAGGCCTACGCCCAGGGCGAGGCTGACGACCAGGGCGATGATGATTGTCTGGCTCCGGTTCGGCCCGGCGGGAGACGACGATTCCGCCTCTTCGATGATGCGGACGTTGTTGAACTGCTCGGCGCGCTGGATGCCGGCCTGACTGGTCTTGTTGAGAAAATCCTGGTACAGCGCTTTGGCGGTTTCCAGGTCCTGTTGCAGGACGCTGTATTGAATGGACGCCTGGTTCTGTTGCACGGCTTCGCCCTTGACGCGTTCGAGCTCGGCCTTGAGGTCGGCCTCTTCGCGGGTCGCCCGTTCATAATCCGCTTTGAGCTTGTCTTCCAGTCTTCCCTGATTTCCCTTAAGCTGCTCCTGAAGCGTGGCCATCCTCTTCTGGACTTCCTGCACTTTCGGATTTTTCGCCCCGAACTTGACGCTCAGCTGCGACGCCTCCACGGCCAGCGCGTTGAGTTCCTTTCTCACCTCGGTGTCTCCGGGGTCGGCGAACGCTTCCGGCAGCTGCGCGACGCGCCCTTGTTTCACTTCCTCATATAGGGATTTTTTCAGGATCAGGTCGTATTGGGCGCGCGTAACCTGGTCGTGCAATTTCGTCAACTTATCGGCGACCAGGTTTTCCTTACCATCGACTGTAACAATGTTATTCTCTTTGCTGTAATTGACCAGTTTCTGCTCCGCCCTCTCGACCTGCGCCCTCAGCCTTCGGGTCGATTCTTCGAGCCAGTTCGAGGCGCTATTGAAACGCTCGGTCTTCGTGTCGAAGCTATAATCCCTAAAACTGTAGGCGACTCCGTTGGCCACGGCCGTGGCTATTTCCGGGTCAGTATGCCTGAAGGATATTCTGAGCAGCCGTGTGTCGCGCTCCGGGGTCACGCTCAAATTGTCGCTCAAGGTTTGTATGTAAGGCGCCAGCCTTTTGCGTTCGGCCTGTTCGCTCAGCATCGGCGAATCATAACTTTCAATTCCGGCGGTCTTCAGTTCACCTGCGTTAGCGCCCGTCTTTGACGAATTTTCGTGGGCGTTGCCTTTAACAAGCGACGTGATGGCTTGTAAAACAGACCTCTTTGTATTTACCTCCAAAAAGCGGGGATTCTTATCCAGGTCCAAGTCCGAGACTGTCTTCTTCATGACCGGCTGGCTCTTGATGATCAGCATTTCGGATTTGGTGCTCTCACTCGAATCAACATAAACGAGGGTTCCCGCCTTCGCTAACGAACTGCCCTCAGACCTGATTTCGATGGTTGTGGTCGCCTGGTAAACCGGCTTGGCGCGGTAAGCCTGAATCGTCGCGAGGGGAAGAACCGCGACAACGATGGAGAGAATCAGCCATTTGTGGCGATAGATTATCCGCCGCCATTCGCGCAGCATGGCAAGTTTCGCCTCGCCTTTGGGCGATCCGCCATATTGCGGCGGGTCGGGATAACTGCCCGGGTAATACATGGGAGAACTCGCCATGGGCGCTAACTCGACATTCTGACGATTATCCGACATTGCTTATGTCCTCGGTGTTACAGCGATTTCATGTGACTGAACAGTCGCCGCGGCGCGTAAAACGCCGCCGTCGCCGTAAGGTAATATGATTTCTCCGCGTTCTCCGGCGCCAGGCGGCGGCTGATGGTCTTCGAACATCTGAAAATGCGCTTGGAGCGCGCGGCTCAATAGGGCAATCTTGCGCTTGTTCCCAACGCCCGCAGCAACATTCCGCCGACGGATTTTGTTCGGCTATTGGGAATGATGATCACGTCGTTGGGCATGAGCGGAATGTCTTCCTGCCTGCCGCTCATGACATCGGCGATGTCCACCTTGATTTCCTGCCGGGCGCCTTTTAGTGGGTCTTCGCGGAAGATGACCCCCCTGGAGGCCTTGGCGCTGAAGGTCATGCCCTGCGCCAACGAGACGGCCTGGCGAAGTGTGGTGCCTTCTTTCAGGGTGAACGAACCTGGGGCTTTAACTTCGCCGGCGATGAAGAAAACATCCGCGCGCGGGATGTTGATGATGTCTCCGGGTTCCACCCTTTGATCGAATTGACCTCTATATAGAGCGCTGATGTTGACCTTGATCAACTCATAATCAGAGTCCGCAGGCTGAGCCGAGGCGGGCGCCTCGGTCTGAGCCTGCATCTGATCGGAACCGCCGGGTTGATCTCCGGCCAACTGATCGGAACTGCTGGGTTGATCTATATTGACCTTCACGTTGCCGGACTCCGGCCCTGATTTTTTCGATTTATTCGGCCGGAGAATGAAGGCGGTCGAACCATGATTATCCATCAATCCGCCGGCGAGGCTGATCATTGTCAACAGCGACGGCCTCCCTTCAGTCTGATAGACCCCGGGACTGTGAACCGCGCCCTGAATGAAGAATGTCTGGTTGCGGTATTGCTTGACCGTGACCAGAACATTCGGATGATTCAGATATTCCCCTTCACGCAATCCCTGCGCGATCAGCCTGGCCAGCTCAAAGGTCGTCTTCTTCTGCGCGTCGACCATGCCGAGCACGGGCATTTCGATACGGCCGGTGGAACTCACCTGATAATTATGTGAAAGCTCGGGAGCGTCTTCGATCTGAATCTGGATCACGTCGCCTGGATTGATCCGGTAATCCTTGTCCGGATCGCTGAGGATTCTGGAGTTTCCCGGATCGGAAACCGGCGTTTGAGGCGAAGTTCTCTCCTGTTGAGACGCGGCGCCACGTTGTTGCGCGTTGATCGAAGACGCCTGGATGATGGCGCCGCCAAGCGCCATTGTGGCTAAAGACATCGACACGCGGAGCGCCATGCGCCACGTGTTACGCCGGCGCCCGTTCCGCGGGGTTATATTGGTGTTGATTCGAAAGGGGGATCTGATGAAGTTCAAATTCATGACGAGGCCTCCCTAATTAGATGTGGGGCTCGGGACATGGGTGCGGCTTCAGCCTTAACAGGCTCATGCGCTGTAGCCCCGACGTGTGAGATCACCATTGAAAGAAGCAAAAAGACTATGGCGTGACTGGGCAAATGCAGGTTGAAATCAAAAACGCTGTGAACCAGCAGCCCGAAAAGTCCCGCCCCGCCCCCGAGCGCTATGGCCGCGACCAGAGGGTCGGGTGAACGGACACCGCGCGCGATTGACCTGAAGAGCGTCACGATGAACCACAACGCAATCATGGCGCCGACTATGCCCGCATCCGCGAGAATCTGCAGGTAATCATTGTGGGCCTCCGCCGTTATTCCGTGCGTCCCCGTTTCCCGCGTATAAATGGGGTAGGCCGTTTCGTAGGCGCCCAGCCCGACGCCAGTCAGCGGATTGTCACGTATCATTGTCCATGTATTCTCCCAGATTTCTCCGCGCACGCTGTAAAAAGTCTGTGTTTTGCTCAGATCAGAACTGTTCGGGTCGCCGGTCGCGAGCCGATTGATGACCGGTTCGGCGCCCATCCATATTACGCCTGCCGCAATCGCCGCGAGGATGGCGGCGACCGCCGCCACACCAGTCACAATTCCGGCTTTGCCAGGCCCCCTGCCGCCTGTCTTCATATAACCGTGTGTGTAATTACGCCTGAAGCTCATCGCGGCGATAAATATCATCTCGGCAAGTATACTGATCATTCCTCCGCGCGAAAGAGTGAAAATCGCCGCAATCCCCATAAAAATCGCGGCTATCCCAAACACCAGCCTTTTTTCTCCGCGAAGATAGCCCGTCACGATCAGCGCGATCGGGACGGCGATGAGCAGTTCCATATAGCCGGCGAAATGATCCCTGTTGTAAAAGGGGCCGAACGCCGATGTTCCGGCAGGGCGTATCCAGTAAATGCTGGAACTGCCGCTGAAATATTGCACGAGCCCGAAAACTCCCATCGCGGCGCCGAAGAAGACTAAGAATCTCGTCAATGTGAGCAGCCGGCCGGCGCCGGTCAGAAAGTTGGCGGCCAAAACCGACAGGGCCAGTAGCGCACAGAGAACCAGGACTGTCCCGCGCGTACTTTCGACGTCCAACGAAAGGCTTTGCCGGAATCCCGCTCCGTCCCCCCCACGCCATGACAGGCTTTGAGCCAATCCGAGCAGAATCAGCGCGGCCAACGGCCAGGTCGTTTGTGGCAGAACCAGGGAGAGGTTCTTGTCGGCCACAGCCTTGGCCATCCACAACAGCGCCAAAACCGCCGTCACCAGTTCCAGAATGAATATCGACCAGGGCTCCACGACTCCATGAGCCAGTGCGGCGAAGGCCACGATGAGCATTAAACCGACGGCGATGGCGTTGTCCAGCGCATTGCTCATTTTCTTGAAAAGCTTATTTCTCTTTCAGCGTAAAATCGTCGAACCACACTGTCCCGCTCGTCGGCTCGACGTAACTGAACTGGGGCTTTTGTTTGATCGCGACGACCAGGACTGGAACGTCAGAAGGCGCGACGAAATCCATCGTCAGCAATCGCCAGTCATAGGTTCCAGCTTCAATCACCGCCGAGGAGGCTACGGGCGTCGACAAATTGTCCAGTGTCACGGCGACACGCGGTCCGTCAGGCGTCACCAGCTTCTCCGCTTTAACGTAACAAGTCAGGTCATAATGCGCGCCGGGCCGGATTTTGAACAGTTGGCGAATTTCATTATCGAACGAAGTCGTATTGACGCCGTTATAGGAGATTTTGAGCGAGTGTTGTCCTGTCCTTGCGGCGGTCGTCGTGATTCCTATCCTGGCGTACTTGCTTTGGCCGAGATTCCAATCAAATTGAACCAGGCCGCTGCGAACAGGGAACTCGAAGCTCTCATTCCATATCAATGGCTCGTCTTCGCCGCCGAGGAACGAGCGCCAGAGTTTGTTCGCCATATCGATACGGCCCTTTGAGATGAGCGAATCGATCAATTTACCGCTCTCCGGGAAATTCAGGATCAGCCGGCGGTCCAGACTGTTTGCGATTTCCACCGCCTGGTCGAACTTTTCCTGCTC
>DASUFM010000755.1:0-4717 GCA_036274535.1 Blastocatellia bacterium | reverse complement strand
GACGCGGCAGGTCGAAAGCCAGTACGAAGAGCGGGACGGCAGCAGCCTGCGGTCGCTGCGCATCTATTCCACGATAGACCTGGAATTGCAGCACGCGGCCTATCAGGCGGTCACGAAAAACATGGCCAACGTCGAAAAGCTGCTGGCGAAGCGCAAGGGCGGCACGGCTGGATTGCAGGCGGCGATGGTGGCGATGAACGCGAAGACAGGCGAAGTTGTGGCGATGGTCGGCGGGCGCGATTATGCGCAGAGCCAGCTCAACCGCGCGGTTGACGCGAGACGCCAACCGGGTTCGGTATTCAAACCTTTCGTTTACGCCGCCGCGATCACCGCCGGCGCCGATAACCCGGGCAACCCGATCACCACGGCGACGACTTTCATTGACGAACCCAAGACTTTCCAGAGCAGCTCCGGTCCATGGAATCCGAGCAATTTCGGCGATAACTACACGATGGGGCCGCTCACCGTGCGTGACGCGCTGGTGCAATCGAAGAACGTGATCACGGTCGAGGTCGCTCAACTGGTCGGTCTCTCGAACGTTGCGCGTCTGGCCGAAAAAGCCGGACTGACGAAAGTCCCGCAGGTGCCTTCGATGGCGTTGGGCGTGGCCGAAGCGACTCCGCTGCAGATGGCCTCGGCCTATACATCATTCGCCAACCGTGGGCGCCGCATCGCGCCGATTTCGGTCAAACGGGTGACGACCAAAGACGGCTCGACGCTGTTTGAATCCCGCATTGAAACCAAGGATGTGATGAGCCCGCAGGTGGCTTATATCATGACCTCCATGATGCAGGACGTGCTGAATCGCGGCACCGGGAGCCGTGTTCGGCAGATGGGGTTCAACGGCGTGGCCGCGGGCAAGACGGGATCCTCGCGTGACGCATGGTTCGCCGGCTATACGCCCAATCTGGTCTGCGTCGTGTACGTGGGCTTCGACGACAATTCCGACATAAAGCTGACCGGCGGCGTCATCGCCGCGCCGATCTGGGCCGATTTTATGATCCGCGCATTGCGTATACGCCCCGAACTCGGCGGATCTTTTGAAGACCCCGGCGGCCTGGTTGTTTGCGACATCGACCCCGCGACCGGAGCCGCTCCTATGGAGACGACAACGGAGCCGCGCCGCGAGATTTTCCTGACAGGCACGGAGCCGATCGGCGCCCAGCCCCTGCTGCCTGATGGCACAACCCCAACTCCTGACAACCCCATGAACGCCGACGGCTCAACTCCATCAACCGATGAGAACAGTCGTCCGTCAGCCGGCGGCCTCGCTGACGGTGCGCTTCCGCCGGATGCGCGAAAACCAGAGACGCGTCCGGACACCGCGCCTAATCAGAAATGGTCATTCGGGAACAAATTGAAAGATTTCCTGGGCCTCGGCGGTTCCGGAAAGCCGAAGCCGTCTCCGACTCCAACACCGACGCCGAAACCCGCGGATGAAGGCGGCCTACAATCCAGAAAGCAATCTCAGGATCGCTCTCAATCGACCACGCAGAGGACGACGCCGCTCAAACCGGTCGTGTTCAGTTCCGAAAAAACGATCGGGGCGCCGGTCCCCCGCGTGACGGCGAAACCAAAACCGCCTCCGCAAGTCGCGACGAGGCCTCGCAAAGTGGAGGGGCGGAAGCAAAACCAGAAATTTGTCGCCAGGTCGCCCGGCGAGGCGCGAAACTCGTCTCACAATAAAGACAAATCAGTCGCAAATAAGAACAACGAGAAAAAATCAACCGAGAAGATAGATTCCAGGAATAAAGAGAAAAAATCGGATCAACGGGCGGAAACAAGGACGCTGGTTAAACGCGAACAGCCCGCCGCCCAACCGCCGAAACCCTCAAAGCCGACTCCGGCGCCCACTCTTTCTCCCAAGCCTTCTCCGTCGCCGGTCGCCGCCACTCCAGCAGTCGCTCATTCCGTTCCCAAAGGCGAAGGCACATTCATGCTCGAAGTATGCGCGGTCAGCGGATTGCTCCCTGTTCGCGGCCTATGCAAAACTACAGTGCGGCAGCGATTCAAGCTCGGCAGCGAGCCCACGAAGTTTTGCAACGCGTCGCGTCACTAAGGAGATTTATGGCAGCCCAACTAAACCCAAATTTGACTTTCGATGATTACCTCGAAATCGAGAGCAAAGCCGAATTCAAGAGCGAATTCGTCAATGGATGGATGTTCGCGATGGCCGGGGCTAGCCCACAACATAATCAGATCGTCGGGAATGTCGTCACCGAGTTTAATACGCAATTGAAAAAACGCCCATGCATAGTCTATCCGAGCGACCTGCCATTGAAGGTGGAGAAACGAGATAACGGTAGATATCCTGATGTCACTGTTGTCTGCGGCGAGCCACGATTTCACAAAGGCAAACATCTCAAAGCCCTGCTCAATCCGACTGTTCTTGTCGAGGTCCTCTCTACAACGACTGAAGACCTCGATCGGGTCGCCAAAGCCGAGGAATATCGCAGCATTCCTTCGCTTCAAGAATATCTGTTTATCGCCCAGGATCGCTGCCACGTCGAGCATTACGTCAGGCAAGCAGCCAATCAATGGTTGTTCACCGAATTCAACAATCCGCAGGATACGATTTTTCTACCTTCCATTAATTGCGAACTGGCGTTGACGGAAGTTTACGACAAGGTCGAATGGCCTGAAGAGGAATAATTTCCGCCGAAACGCAATTCACGCGTTCGCTCTGTACCTGAGCCAACATCTTCGCTATTCTTTCCACGCCTTTGTAATATCGCTAATCATCATTCGCCCTATATTGAAGAAGAATCCGCGGACTTAACGGACGCGACGGGTTGTTGCGAATCCGTATCGATCCGCCGCGCCCGTTAAATCCGCGGTTACGTCTGTCCATCTGATTTAGGTTTCCAAAGCACTCACAAAGGGGATTTGAAAATGGAGAACGCCGGCAAGAATCCGAACGCATCAATGGAACCGTTTCGACATTCGCGCAGCGCGGCCGCCCGGTTGCGGCGGTGGCTGATGGTGTTAGTCGCGCTGCTGGGCCTGATCACTGCGGCGATCATCGTCATTGGATTGATCCCGTTCGCTCCCGACATTCCACCAGCCGGATTGGACAACGGCAACCCTGGGGGCGGCGGCCTGCGGCGCGGGTTTCCTCAAATGAAATTGCGCGCCGGCAATCAAACGACGAAGGAAAAGATAGAGTTAGGCCGATTGCTCTACTTTGATCCCCTGCTCTCCGGCGACAACGAGCAGTCATGCGCCACCTGCCATCATCCCGATCTGGGCTTCAGCGACGGGCGTCCCACTTCTATGGGGTTCGGCGGCAAGGGCGTAGGCCCCGACCGCCAGGGCGGCAAACAGGTTCGGCGGTCCGCCCCTACGATATGGAACGCGGCCTTCAACCACAAACAGTTCTGGGATGGGCGCGCAAACGATCTCGAGGAACAGGCGCAATTCCCGATCACTTCGGCCGACGAGATGAATCAGAATCCGGATGAGCTGGTCAAAGAATTGAAAGCCATCCCGGAATATGTCCGATTGTTCGACAGAGCGTTCAGCGGCGACTCCGGCTCGGCGGTGACTTTCAGCAATACGGTGGCGGCGATCGCGGCTTTCGAACGAACGATCATCAGCGACGACTCTCCGTTCGACCGTTACGCGGCGGGTGATTCGACGGCGCTGACCGCCGAAGAGCGGCGCGGCCTGACGCTGTTCCGCTCGCTCAAGACGCGCTGCTTTGAATGTCATGGCTTCCCCACATTCGCCAACCCCGATTTCAAAGTCGTCGGGGTTCCCAGGAAGCCCGGCCAGCCCGACGATTTCGGGCGCTCGGAAATCGAAGGCGGCGACCCCTACAAGAACGCCTTCAAAGTCCCGACTCTGCGCAATGTGGCGTTGACCGCGCCATACATGCACAACGGCAGGTTCCAAACCCTGGAAGAGGTCATTGATTTCTACGCCAACGGCGGCGGCAATGGTTCGGGGCTGAACCTGCCGAACCTCGACGACAAAATTCGAGTCTTCAAAATTACCAAACAGGAAAAGGCGGACCTGGTCGCGTTCCTGAACGCCTTGACCGACGAATCGAAGAAACCCGAGATTCCCGAAAAGGTTCCATCCGGCCTTCCGGTCGTTCCGCGTTTGCCACGGCTGGAGGCCAAAACTCGCGCCCCCGGGGCAGGCGTCGCCGCGGCTCAATCCGGCAAATCGCAGTCCACTCCACAACGCCAGCCTGCCGTATGGCGCATTAACCCGGGCGAATCCATACAGGCCGCGCTGGACAAATGCGCCCCCGGCGACACGATCGAAATTCGTCCCGGCTCGTACAACGAAACGCTCCTCGTGGACGTGAACAACATCACGATTCGCGGGTTGAAAGAGAATGATCAGCGCCCGGTCCTCGACGGCCAGAATAAACTGACCGACGCGGTGATCACTTCCAGCCACAACTTCACGATCGAAAACCTGGTCGTCAAGGATTACGTCAACAACGGCATCACCGTCCACGGCGGCCAGAACGCGACATTCCGGGATCTGGAGATTCACAACGCGGGACTCTACGGAGTCTACCCGGTCGAATGCAGGGGCGTGCTGGTCGAACGAGTGCTGGCCACCGGAATCAAGGACGCGGCGATTTACGTGGGCCAGTCGCGCGACATCATCGTCAGAGATTCCGAGGTCCATTCGAACGTCACCGGCATCGAGATAGAAAACTCGATCCACGCGCTGGTCGAAAACAACTACGCGCATGACA
>DASUFM010000754.1:0-8416 GCA_036274535.1 Blastocatellia bacterium | reverse complement strand
GAGAACAAGAATCAGAAAACTCTGCTTGAAAGCCATCTGTCTTAAGCTCCTTCTTCGACTTTAACGGGTGTTGGATTACTTCCGCGCTGTTGTTCGCCGGGCTTCTGCGCGTCATAAGGATGTATCGAGGGCGACGCCGCGCTCGCGCCGCGTTGGACGACGGCGAAGACGGCGGGAAGCGCTGTCAACACGCTGATCGTCGACGCCGCCAGCCCGCCGATCACGGCGCGCCCCAAAGGCGCGGTCTGCTCGCCTCCCTCGCCGACGGCGAGCGCCATCGGCAGCATCCCCGCGATCATCGCGAAACTCGTCATCAGAATCGGTCGCAACCTGCTCGTCGCCGCCACGATCGCGGCCTTGAAAGAGTCCAGCCCCGCCTGCCGCTGCGTTTCGGCGAAGGCGGCGAGGAGGATGGCGTTGGCGACCGAAACGCCGACGGCCATGATCGCTCCCATAAACGACTGCACGTTGAGCGTCGTGCCTGTCAGCCACAGAGCCAGCGCGACGCCCGCGACGACGGCCGGTATCGCGGCGAGCACGACGAGCGCGATGCGCAGACTTTGGAAGTAGGCCGTGAGCAGGAGCAGGATCATCACGATGGCGAGCAGGAGGCCGATCTGCAGCCCGGAAAGCGTCTGCTCCATCGGCGGGACCTGGCCGCGCACGTTGACCGTCACGCCGCGCGGAGCTTCTCCGGCGCGGCGAATGGCCTCCGAGACTTCGCGCGCCGCGCCGCCCAGATCCTGCCCTGAGATGTTGCTTGTGATCGTGATCATCCGCTGCTGGTTGTAGCGGTCGTACTGCCCCGGCGCCGTGCCGAGCCCCACCTGCGCCACGTCCCGGATATACGGCCCGTGTCCCCCACCCTGCGTCACGGGAATGTTCTCGATCTCCTCGACCGAATTCATCCGCGCCTGTGGGATTTCGACCTGCACCTGGTAAGCGACGCCGCTCGCCGGATCGCGCCAGTAATTCGGCTGGATGAAGCGGCTAGACGAGGTGGCCGCGGCGAGCGAGCGGCCGATCTGCTCGACCGTCACGCCGAGTTGCCCGGCGCGCTCGCGGTCGATGTTGATGTTAACGGTCGGGTAATCGAGCGGCTGGCTGAATTGCAGGTCGCGCAAGGAGTTGACCTTTTTCATTTCGGCCATCACCTTGTCGGCGAAGGCGCGGTTGGCGGCGAGGTTCGGGCCGCTTACCGCTATTTCAATGGGCGTCGGCGCGCCGAAGTTCATCACCTGGCTGACCACGTCGCCGGCTTCGAAGGAAAGAGCGGTCCCCGGAATAGCTTCTGGCAGTTTGCGGCGCAATCGCTCCTTGAACTCCTCGACGCGAATGCCGGAACCATGGCGCAGCGATATCAACAGCGCCGCCTCCTGCGGTCCGCTCGTCCACAGGTGAATCGTGTTGACCGGGAAGCTCGACGGCTGCGTGCCGACGTATCCGAGCGTGATCGCCACGTTGTCGGCTCCCGCTTCCGCGCGAATCACGTCGAGAGCTTTTTGCGCGATCACTTCAGTCCGTTCGACGCGCGTGCCCGCCGGAGCGCGCAGCCGCAGCTGGAACATTCCAGTGTCCACGTTCGGGAAGATGTCATTGCCCAGATGACGCCCGATCAGGAAAATGACCGAGCCCGCCGTCAGCAGATATACGCCGAACACAGCCCAGCGCAGCCGCATCATACGCTCCAATAGCCTTTCGTAGCGCCGCTGCGCGCGAGTGAAGAACGACTCATCATCATGGACATGCTGACGGCGCAGCAGCCAGACCGAGAGCGCCGGCACGAGCGTGTTCGAGAGCAGGTAGGACGCGAGCATCGCGAAGCCCACCGCGAGCGAGAGCGGAACGAAGAGCGATTTCGATACGCCGGCCAGGAAGAACGACGGCGCGAAAACGGCCAGGATCGTCAGCATCGCGAGCAATCGCGGCGTGATCGTCTCGCGAGTAGCTTCAAAGACGGCCACGCCTGCCGGCTCGCCCCTCGCGAGGTGAGAGTGAATGTTCTCGACCGCGACCGTGGATTCGTCGACAAGTACGCCGATGGCGAGCGCCAGGCCGCCGAGGGTCATGATATTGACCGTCTGCCCGGTCAGCCACAGTCCAACGAGCGCGCCCAACAGCGCGAACGGGATCGTCGTGACGACGATGATTGAGCTGCGCCAATCGCGCAGAAAGAGCAGGACCATCAGCCCCGTGAGTATCGCGCCGAGCGCGCCCTCGAAGGCGAGGCCCCGAATGGCGTTCTTGACGTAAGCGGATTGGTCGAATTCAAAACTGACTTTGATGTCTTCCGGAATG
The DNA here is from genome assembly GCA_036274535.1 of Blastocatellia bacterium. GTDB lineage: Bacteria > Acidobacteriota > Blastocatellia > RBC074 > RBC074 > JAJVID01. Next base: position 6,118 of record DASUFM010000754.1, on the reverse strand, counting down.
AGCGACTGGAAGCGCGGCAACTCCGCTTTGACCCGGTTGACGACTTCGAGCGTCGAAGCGTCAGACCGCTTGGTGACAGGAATGTAAACCGTGCGTCGCCCATTAACGAGACCGTAACCCGTCAGGATGTCGCTGCCGTTCTCGACCGTGCCCACGTCGCGTATGTAGACCGTCGGCCCGCTCCCCACACGCACCGGCAGAGCGGCCAGCTCCTGGATGTTAGAGACGACGGTGTTGATCGGAGCGATGCGGTTGTAATCGCCGATGCGGACGTTGCCGGCGGGCGTGATCGTGTTGCCCGCCGCGACGGCTTTGACCACCTCTTCGGGCGACATTCCGTAAGCGCGCAGCCGGTCGGGATCGACGCGGACCACGACCGTGCGCTGATTACCGCCGAAGGGGGGCGGAGCGGACACGCCCGGCAATGTTGAGAACGCCGGACGCACTCGGAAGAGCGCGAGGTCGGAAATCTCGGCCACGCCGCGCGTCTCGCTCGAAAAGACTAGTTGCCCCACGGGCACGCTGCCCGCGTCGAAGCGCACCACGAACGGGTTGACCGTGCCCGGCGGCATGAAGGCCTTAGAGCGCTCGACGTATGCGATGACCTGCGCGAGAGCCTGGCTCATGTCCGTGCCCGGGTGAAAGAAGAGCTTGACGAGGCCGACGTTCTGAATTGACTTCGACTCGACGTGCTCGATGCCCGCGACGTAGAGGAAGTGGTACTCGTAATAGTTGACGAGGAAACTCTCCATCTGCGCCGGTTCCATACCGCCGTAAGGCTGCGCGACGTAGATCACCGGCAGGTTTAGATTCGGGAAGATGTCCACCGGCATCCGGGCGAGCGCCAGGAACGATCCGAGCGCGACGCCGACGACGACGACGAGAATGGTGATGGGGCGGCGTAACGCCGTATTGATGAGCCACATAACGCTATTTTTTTCCTGATGCCTGCTGGATAAATGGTTTGAGGTCGCCCTGCAATTTCGCGGCGGCGAGCATCGCGCGCCAGACGGCGAGCTTGGAGACGGAGTCCTCCATCTCAGCCTGCGCCAGCAACCGTTGCGCGTCGGCCATTTCGGTGATGTTCGCGAGGCCGAAATCGTAGCGCGCCTTGGCGCGAGTCATGGTCTCCTGCGCGGCTTTGACCTGAGTCCGCATGTTTTCGGCGATTCGGCGCGCCGATTCGACCAGCGTTCGGGCGCGGGAATCCTGCGTCTTGAGCGTGTTGATCACCTGGTCATAACGCGCCTGTTCGGCGGCGATGTTGTTCATCTCGGCTTTGCGGCGGGCGCGCAGGCCGAAAATGTCAAAGACCGGAAAGCTGACGGTCAACCCCGTCGCCCAGTTGAACGTGTTCGGATACCTGCCGTTTGAGTTATCGAACGTGCCGTCGAGATTTGCGCCCGTGCCTCTGCCGAAGATGGCCGTCTGCCAGTTGAAGCGGGGAAAGTATGATCGTCCGAGCGCCTTCTCGCGCGACCGAGCGGCGTCAATCGTGGCGGTCTGTGCGATCGCAAGAGGGTGCAAAGCGAAATTGACTTCCAGCGGCGGGGGCGACGGCGGAAGTTCGAGCAACGGGCCGGCTTCGATCGTGATATCCGAACCGGCCTCCCCAATCGCGTCGGCCAGATCCGCGCGGGCCAGTTCGACGTTCTGCTCAGCTTGAATCAACTGATTTTTCGCGGCGGCGACTTCGGCGTCCGCCCGCGAGGCGTCGACGCCCGGCCGCAGTTGATTGTCAACCAGCGTGCGAACCGCTCTGGCGAGCGTTTCCGCGCGTTCGACGTTGGACTGCGCGGCCTCGACGGTCTGTTCGGCGGCGAGCATGGTCAGGAAGGCGTCAGCCGCGGCGGCGCTCACGTCCAGTCTCGTCGCGGCCTCGTTCGCGTTCGCCTGCCTGCCGATCGCCCGCGCCAGTTCAACGTTCGATTTGCGCAAGCCGAAATCGAACGGCTCCCACGAAAGCATCAAGCCTCCCGCGCTGCCCCACGCGCTCGACAAGGATGCGCTATCGAGCTGAGGCCCGGAAATCGAGGGAATCACAGACTGCGGCAGCAGCAGGCCGAAAACATTGTTTCGGGTCGCGCGATTCTGCTGCCACAACATGTCCACATGAGGCAGATAATTCGTGCGCGCCAGATCGACGCCGGCTTCGGCGGCCTGGCGCCGGGCATGCGCCGCGCGGATGCCAGGATAGTTCTTCAATGCGAGCTCGACCGCCTGCTCAAAGCTCAAGGTCCGCTGCGGCCGGTCCTGCGCCAGCCCGGCGCCAGAAAACAATGACAAGATGATCAAGGGAAGAAGACAGAAAGGCGTTTTAGGCATTCTCATTTGGCGATTCGTTCTCTCTCGATTCGTCGGGTCGCTTTTCAGACGGCATTTGGGCGCTGACCACCCCATACACATTCATCTCGGCGTCCCCGAGCGCTTTGCGCCCGTCGGTCGGCTCCGCACGATTCGCGCGCCGCAACTTGATTGCAATTGTTGATGTATCGAGGATGCAGACCGAAACATTCCGACGAGGGTTCAAATAATCCCCTTCACGTAATATTGGCCTGTGGTTGACGGAAATTCTTCAGGGCATTAGTATCGGATTTCGGTTCGATATTCGACTCTTAGATTGGCAGTCACATATCGAATTCCGATTCGACATCCGACAATATACTATGGGACGGTGATGGACGACAAGGACTTGTATTCAGGCCTGGTCCGGCTTCACGTGCTTCATCACGCCTGCCAGGAGCCGATCTTCGGCGCAGGAATTATTGAGGAATTAGGACGACACGGCTACCGGCTGAGTCCAGGCACACTCTATCCGCTCCTGCACGGGCTGGAAGAGAAAGGCTATCTGCGCTCATCAGAAGAAGATAGCGGGCGGCAGCCTCGTCGCGTCTATCGAGCCACTCAGAAAGGCCGCAAGGCGCTCTCCAGCGCAAAAGAGAAAGTCCGCGAACTGTTTTCCGAATTGCTTGAGGATGAACAGCCGGAAAGCGGATTGCCGCGAAGGCCGTCGGCGGTCAGGGACATGATGAAAAGTCTGGTCATCGAATTGCGCGCCGGCGCCCGCGAAGCTCAAGAGCCCAGAGCGCAGACTTTAATGGAAACATCGGCAGCGGTGATCGGCGGCCTGATCAAAGCCTTCAACGATTACGAGAAAAGAAGCGAGGTGGAATCCTGAAATCAGCAGGCATCCGCGCTTTATTAATGTTTATCGGCGGGAGCGCTTGCATCGTCCGCCAGGCGCGCTAAATCAGACCACACAAGATTGGGGCGCCGAGTCAGTACCGCGACCGGTAGGGAGCGTTATCCAGGCCCGTGCGACGCTCCCTACCGGTCGCGGTACCGACCCAATCCTGCTTTCGGCCTGGTCTCGGCGGCGTTCTTGTCTCCCTATCCCAATGGATCGCAGCGATAAATTGCAAGGAAAAGCATTCGATCATTATGCATGGAGGCATAAATATGAATCCCAAAAATACAAGACGCGCATTCATCAATACATCGGCCGCAATCAGCGCCGGTCTTTTTCTTTCCGCATGCGGCGGAGGCGCCAGCGCGCAGGCAGCGAATCAGAGGAGCGAAGCCGGTTCCAAAAAGGATAAGGAGGAGGGCGGCGAAGTCACGGCCACTGAGGACCTGATGCGGGAACATGGAGTTTTACGTCGGGCGCTGCTCGTCTATACGGCGGCGGCCGACAGGCTCCGCGCCAACCCCGCCTCCGTACCGCCTGACGCCTTGCAGAAAACCGCCAGGCTCTTTCGAACTTTCGGCGAGGATTACCACGAAAAGAAACTCGAAGAGGCTTACATCTTCCCGGCTGTCAGGAAAGCCGGTGGGCCGGCTGCAAGTTACCCGGACATACTCGTTACGCAACACGACCGCGGGCGCGAGATCACGGACTACATTCTATCAGTTACGAAGGGCGCCAAACTGGGAGCGGCGAACGCCGAGCCTCTGGCGCGGGCGATGGAGTCTCTGGTCCTGATGTACCGGAATCATGCCGCGCGGGAGGACACCATTGTCTTTCCGGCATGGAAGAAAACGCTGTCTGAAAAAGAACTCGACGAGATGGGCGAAAGATTCGAGGAGATCGAACATCAGCAGTTCGGAGAAGACGGCTTTGACAACGCGGTCAGGCAGATCGGCGAGATAGAGGGAATGCTCGGCCTGACCGACATTTCTCAATTTACCGCGCCACCGCCTCCGAAGGCGCAATAGGAAAATCGGAAATGAAACTGCGACAAAAGATCATCGCAACAAGCGCCCCCGCCTCAGTGATTCTCATCCGACTCGCAGTAGGCGGGATCTTCTTCTCGGAAGGGATTCAGAAATTCCTCTACCCGGGCGAAGACGGGGTTGGGCGCTTTTTGAAAATCGGCATCCCCTCGCCCGAGATCATGGCCCCTTTCGTCGGCGTCGTTGAAATCGTCTGCGGCGCGCTCATTCTGATCGGGCTGCTGACCAGGCCGGCGGCGGTCCCGCTGATCATCGATATGTTGGCGGCGATTCTATCCACCAAGATTCCGATCCTGTTGGGACACGGTTTCTGGGGCTTCAGCTTGCGCGCTCTTCCCTACTACGGCTTCTGGGGCATGGCGCACGAAGCGCGCACGGACTTCGCGATGCTGTCCGGGTTGATTTTTCTGCTGATCGTCGGCGCGGGCCGGTGGTCAGTCGACGCCCGGATCGCCGGCCGGCGAAGTCCCGCCTTGTAAGGAGAGCGCCATCCCATGCAGCGCTAGATGGAAAGGACGCGCGCCGCCTCACAGACTTTTCGGTTCGTACTTGGGCCTGTTAGCAGCCTGTAGAAGGGGCTTGAAAAAACAATCCATCTTCTGCATTTTAAATTTGATCATGAGTAACTCTTGGTTAGATTTAACAGGACCATATGAATAAACACCGAATGAAATTTACATTCGCTCTGGCGAGTTTCCTGCTGTTGGCCGTCGGCAATGGCGCTCGTCCATCAACCGCCCGCAGGGCGTGGCGCGTTTCGCAATTTGAAAACGTGCTCGGCACATCGCTCGAATTGAAGTTTGCAGTCGCCTCGGGTAGTGAGGCCGCGCGCGCCGAAGCCGCCGCATTGGCCGAGATCGAGCGCCTCGACCATATCCTGAGCGGCTACGAGCGCGAGAGCGAATTCAGCCGATGGCTTAGCGCGCCGAGGCGGCCGGCCCCTGTGTCGCCGGAACTATATGAAGCGCTGAGCCTGTTTGATCAGTGGCGAGCGCGCACGAACGGCGCGCTCGATCCGGCGGCGCAGGTAGTGTCGGAGCTCTGGCGCCGCGCAGCGGCAGAGCGGCGCGCGCCGAACGCCGACGAATTACAAGCCGCCGTCGCGACGGTTGAGCGGCCGCATTACCGCCTCGACCCAACCGCGCGAACCGCTACGCGTCTTGACGAGGCGCCGCTGATTCTCAACTCCTTCGTCAAAAGCTATATCGCCAATCGCGCCGCAGACGCCGCGATGCGAGCCGCCCGACTCGATGGCCTGGTCGTCAACATCGGAGGCGATCTGGTGGTGCGCGGCGCGTTGGCCGAAGACGTGCGCATCGCCGACCCGAAGGCCGACGCCGAAAACGACGAACCGCTCGCGCGGTTACTGATTCGCAACCGCGCCGTCGCCACCAGCGGCAATTACCGGCGCGGCGTCGAAATCAACGGCCGCTGGTATTCGCATATCGTTGACCCACGCACGGCGCTGCCGGTTGACCACGTCATCAGCGCTACCGTCGTTGCGCCGCAGGCGGCGGACGCAGGCGCGTTGGCGACGGCCTTCTGCGTGCTGAAGCCGGAAGAAAGCCTGCGCCTGGCCGCGTCACTGCCGGAAGTCGAATGCCTGCTGATTACAAAAAATGGCGAGCGCATTGAAAGCGAAGGCTGGCGAGCGCTTGAGGCCCCGGCGACGCCGCAAGCTGAATTGATTGTTGCGCCGCAAGCTTTGGATCAACCCTTTGAACTTGTCATCAACCTTGAGTTGGCTCGGCTCGGAGGCCATGGTTATCGGCGGCCTTACGTCGCGGTGTGGATCGAGGACAAAGACCACCTTCCGGTGCGCACGCTTGCCCTATGGTACCAGAAGCCCAAATGGCTGCCTGATTTGAGAGCCTGGTCACGCGCC
>DASUFM010000753.1:0-8255 GCA_036274535.1 Blastocatellia bacterium | reverse complement strand
GTGAAAGGAGACGATCTTTGTCTACAAAGGCGGATATTGCCGTCACCTATGATGTCTCGAATGAGTTTTTCAACCTCTGGCTGGACCGGCGGATGATTTATTCATGCGCCCTCTTCGAAGGGACGGATGATCTGGATCAGGCGCAGTTCAACAAGCTCAAGTGGTTTCACGACAAGACCAGGGTGACGCCGGAAAAGCGCGTGCTCGACATCGGCTGCGGCTGGGGCGGGCTGATGGATTTTCTCGCCGTCGAGATGGGCGTCAGGGATGTGACAGGGATCACGCTCTCCGAAGCCCAATATTCAGCGATCAAAGAGAGGGCGACGCCGGGCGCCTCGGCTGAACTGATTTCCTACCTGGATTACAAACCTGAGAAAAAATTCGACGCCGTGATCAGTATCGGGATGTTCGAACACATCGCCACTCCGGAGCAGGTTCGTGGCGGAGAGAACATCAGGGTTTACCGCGACTATTTTCGCCGCGCCTGGGAGTGGACCAACCCCGGCGCATGGTTCGGCCTTCAAAGCGTGATCGGGGCGCTTCTCCCGCGCAAGAGCGAAGACGTCCGATACCTGGCCTGGGGAACCAGCGTTATTTTCCCGGGCGCCATCACGCCGCGCCCTGAAGCCATTGTGGCGGCGGTCAATCCATATTGGGAGGTCATGGAATTCCGGACGCGGCGCGAGCATTACGCCAGGACCTCGGCCGCCTGGCTGAATGGTTTGCGAAAGCATGAAAAGCTGGTCCGGGAGCGTTGGGGGGATAAGACCTTCGAGGATTACGAGCGCTACCTGGCCGGATGCGTGTGGGCGTTTGAGAAGGGATTTCAGTCCCTGGCGCAGGTCGTGTTGCGCCGCATTGATTGATCATTACTTTGTTGGAGGGAAGAAAGTGACTGATGACGAGATTTTGAGTCTGATCAAGGAAGCCCTTGTACATTCGTCGCCGGAACACGCCGGCGCGATTTTGAAACCGGGCAGCACGCTCGGCGAACTAGGAATAAGCTCCATCACCGCGCTGGAGGTCGCCGGCTATATCGAAGAGAAATTGAATATCAGGCTGCCGGATGACGAACTGGCGCCGCTCAATACCATCGGCGAACTGGTCCAGTTGATTCGCCGTCAGGTTTAAACACTCAGCTTTACGGTGACACGAGGAGGTTAGATATGGGCGCTACATTATCGCAGCGCGAGAAAATCTATCGCGCATACTGCGAATTTTTCGACACGGCGGATAAGAAACGCCGCTGGAACCCGTTCAATGACATTCCCTGGGAGAAGATCGATCCCGCTTTGAACACGGAAGATGACGCCATATGCCTGGAGACGTTCTGCGGGGTCGAGCTTTACGTTCCCGATTACACGTCGAACGCCTTCAACCTGACGAGGAATCTCTTCGGCGCCGCCTGGTTCGAGGCCAGTTGGGGATATGAAGAGTCCAGGCACGCCCTGGCTTACCGCGAATATCTGATCCGCTCCGGTCTTCGAACCGAGGAGCAATACCAGGCCTTCGAAGACAAGGTATTCGGCAAGGTCTGGAAACTCCCGTTCCAGACGCGGCGGCAGATGAACTGCTACGGCGCGCTTCAGGAATCGGCCACATACCTGATCTATGCGACTCAGCGGGAAAAGGCCAAACGCAACGGCAATGAGGTCCTGGATAAAATCTATTTCCTGATCGGCAGGGACGAGGCCGCTCACCGCGGGTTCTATCAAAAATTGCTGCAATTCGAGCTGGAAGAGGACCGCGAGGGCGCGCTGGAAGACCTGGCCAGAGTGGCCTTCAATTTCGTGATGCCGGGCGTCGGATTGATTCCCGAATATGAAGAGCGATTGAAAGTTATGGGAGTCGGCATCTCGCCGCAATATTTCCTGCAGCACGGCGTCTTTCCGTTGTTGCGGGCGGTGGGGACGGATCGCGCCGAACTGATCAAAGCCAGCCGGCGCGCGAAAGAAAAAGAATTGGCGGTTTCCGGCGATTGATAGGACTTATAGGACCTCTAAGTCCTCTAAGTCCTATAAGCCCTGTTCGTCCTATGGAAATAACCCGTCAAAAAATCACCATCGAAGCCTCGGACGGCCGTCGATTGTCCGCGCGATGGTGGCCTGGAACTGAGGCGGCGGAGCGCAGCGTCGTTATTATTCCCGGGCTCGCCGCCCCGCAGGAATATCTGCATTTCTTCGCCTCGTATCTGGCCGGGCGGGGCTGGGGCGCGCTGACCTTCGATTATCGCAGCGCCGGTTCCTCTCGGGATGGGGCCGATGATTCGGCGGTCACGCTCGATGACTGGGCGAATCTGGACCTGCCGGCCGCTGTCGCTGAAGTCCGCCGGCGCGCGAATCCGAAATTTCTGGCCGCCATCGCGCACAGCATCGGTGGCCAGCTGCTCGGCCAGAGTCCCATCCGCCACGACGTCGACGGGGCGCTTTTCATCGCCGCGCAGCGCGGCATACGGAAGTTTTATAAAGGCGTCGCGCGACTGCGCGTCGAATACGCCTACGCCGTCTTCCCCATACTCATTCGACTCCTGGGACGTTTGCCGGTTTCGCAGCTCACATTTCCCGCCGAGTGTTCGGGGCGGGCGGTGAGGCAATGGGTCGAATGGGGGCGGCGCGGCGTTTTTACCGACCGCGGCGGCGCGAATGTCGAATCGCGGTTCGCCGAATATCGTGGCCCCTTGACGGCGGTCACGATAGCCGATGACGATTATTACGCGCCCGCGGAGGCTGTCGAAGCTCTGACGCGAATGTATCGCGGCGCCAGGATAAAACGTGAAATCGTCAGCCCGCGGGATTACGGAGTCGAAAGCATCGGACATTTCGGATTCTTTCATCGCCACGCGCCACGCCAGCTTTGGGATCGAACGGAAACGTGGCTGCGTGAACTTACAGTGCGGGAAGCGCCAGCGACCTGAACCTCGATCAGCAAGCCTTTTGATCTACGCTCAGGTCGCCGGCGCTCCCCGTACTATGCCGATCGAGACCGGAGGGGAATATGGCCACCGACATCATCACGCAAATTGAGCAGGTCGCCGAACTTTATCCCGATAACCTCGCCGTAGAGATGTTCACTGATGAAGGGGACATCCGTTACACTTACCGGCAGACTGTTGACCTCGCCAAACGACTCGGCCAGTCACTCGAGCGTAGCGGCGTCACTAAAGGAGACCGCGTCGCCTTCTGGGCGCGCCTCAGTCCGAACTGGGTGGTCGCATATCTCGGCGCCTTGCGCATCGGAGCGGTGGTCGTTCCGCTCGACGTCGAGTACGGCGAGAGGGAACTCTCATCGATCCTGGCCCGCATCGAATGCAAGATCGTCTTCTCCGCCGAGGAGAAACTACCTCTCCTGAAGCGGGTCGTCGGGGAGATGAAGGGCGCGCCGGTCATCGTCACGCTGGACTCCGATCGAGATGACAATGGATGTTTGAGCGCCGAAAGCCTGTTTCGGGGAAACGGGGAAGCCGCCTCTGTCTCGATCGACCCTGAAGATGTCGCGATGATTTTTTTCACTTCCGGCACGACGGGAGAGCCTAAAGGCGTGGTCATTCCGCATCGCAGCCCCTTCAACAGCGTGAACGGCGTGCTGCAATGCGTGCAGGCCACCCCCGAAGACAAGGTTCTGGCCGTGGTTCCATCGCATCACGTCTTCGCCGCGCTCGCCAATATTCTGTTGCCGCTGGCGAACGGCAGCGGCGTCACCTACCTGCGCACGCTCAACAGCGCGGAGTTGCTGGGCGCGATGGCTAAGGCAAAGGTGACCACTTTCCCCGCCGTGCCTCAGGTATTCTACCTGCTACACAAGAAAATCTTTGACGAGGTTCAAAGCAAGCCGCTATTCGTGAGGCTCATCTTCCGGCTTCTGCTGTGGCTCTGTTATTGGCTAAGGCGAACGACCGGGCTGAATCCGGGGACCGTCATGTTTTCCAAAGTTCACCGGATATTCGGGGGCCGCATGCGGCTGCTGATCAGCGCTGCTTCTTATTTCGACCCGAAGATCATACGCGATCTTTACAGCCTGGGCTTCACTGTACAGCAGGGATACGCGTTGACCGAGACTTTCGGCGGCGGCGCATTCACGCCTTTCGATGACAACGTTATCGGGGCGGCTGGCAAACCCACGCCGGGCGTCAAGCTGAGGATCGTCGACAAGGATGAATCGGGAGTAGGCGAGATTGCGCTCTCAGGACCGTCGTTGATGCAGGGTTATCTGGACGACCCGGAGGCGACCGCCGAAATCATGCGCGACGGATGGTTTTACACTGGCGATCTCGCCGAGCAGGATGAAAACGGCAATGTTTATATTCGCGGCCGCAGGAAAGAGATGATCGTCCTGAGCTCGGGAAAGAAAGTCTACCCGGAAGAGGTCGAGACGCATTATCTGAAGATCCCATACATCAAGGAGATGTGCGTGATGGGGCTCTCAGGCGAGGGCGACTATGCGCAATCGGAGCGCCTGCATGCCGTAATCGTTCCGGACTTCGATTATCTGAAACAGCAGCGGATCGTCAATTCCACGCAGATCATCCGTGAAGGCATCGAGCAATATTCGGCCTCGCTGCCGAAATACAAGAGGATTTTGAGCTACGAGTTCCGCACCGAACCGCTGCCGCGAACGGCGAGTAAAAAGATTCAGCGTTTCATCGTCGCCAAACAACTGGCCAACGGCCACTCCGGCGAGAGCGAACAAATAGTCACGGCGTACCGTCACGTGGATGGGGATGAGTTGTTGCATGCCGCTCCGGGCGCGGCGCAGGTCCTGGAAACGCTCAAGCGGGAATCACGCATAGACCGCGAGATCCATCTGGACATGAATCTGGAACTCGACCTCGGTTTCGATTCGCTGCAGCGTATCGAACTGCTCACGCAACTCGGACAGTCATTGAATATCAATCTGGGTGACGACGTCGCCAGCCAGACATTTACCGTCCGCGACCTGCTGAAAGCGGTTTCGCGTGAGTTGAGCGGGAGAGGCGCCGCCGAAGGCAAGTCCGCCGCCTCGGCGCCCGTCACCTGGAAAGAGATCATCGCCTCGACGAGCGCCGACGACCTGGCCGAACGGCATATCGTCGAGCCGTCCGCTTTCGCAAGGGCCGCGCATTACCTTGCGTTTAAGTTTGTTTTCTTGATTTCCAAGATCCTGTTTCGGGTGAAGGTCCGCGGACTTGAACATCTGCTACTGGAGCGACCTTTTATGATCTGTCCCAATCACCAGAGTTATCTGGATGGGCCGCTGGTCGCGGCGGTTTTGCCATACCGCGTTCTACGACATGTGTTCATTCTCGGCTTCACGCCTTTTTTCAGCGGGGGATTTAAAGACAAGATCGCGCAAATCCTAAAGATTGTGCCGACGGACGCGGACACACAGGCGGGGCGCGCCATGCGCGTCAGCGCCGCGGGGCTGAAGGCGAAACAGAACCTCATCATCTTTCCTGAAGGCTCGCTGAGTTGTGACGGGCAGTTGCAGGTCTTCAAAAAAGGAACCGCCATTCTGGCGCGCGAACTGCGCATCCCGATCGTCCCGGTCGCAATCCGCGGCTCTTTCGAAGCCTGGTCGAAAGTGGGCAGCGGGATCCGATTCACGCCGATCAGCATCACCTTCGGCCCGCCGTTTGAACTTGACTATCATGAGGCGTCCGAAGAAGACCGCGATCAGGAATACGCTCGCCTCACACAGCGAATCCGCGACGCGATCAGCCGACTGCTCACAGCATAAAGCGCCTTGGTGGGACAATTTGGATGTGTCCCACCAGGGCGACATCAGGATAGCGGTTTCAGGGGCTGCGTCACCGCCGACGGCGAATGATTAGGCGCCGTGACGGCCGCCGGGCGCTCGCGCCATTTGATCAGTTTCAGATCGAGTACGGAGATGGCGTAGAGCGCGGGCACGAGCAGCTTGGTGACGTAATTGGCCAGCAGCAGTCCTCCGATCTGCGCGTAGCAGAGGGCTTCCCACAGCGGCCCGCCGTGCATGGCCAATGGAATCAGGCCGAAGATCGTAGCGCCTACCGTGATCATCACCGGCCGCAGGCGCGCGATGCCGGCGTCGAGCAGCGCTTCCCGCAGCGGTTCACCCTCCTCGCGTTTCTCCTCCACGAAATCGAAGAGCACGATGACGTGCGAAACGATTACGCCGATCAGGCTGGCGACGCCCAGGAAAGCCATGAAGCCGAAGGGCGTGCCCATGACCGCCAGCGCCACGAAGGCGCCGACCACGCCGAAAGGAATCGCGGAGAAGACCAGCAGCGGTTTGATCGCGTGTTTGAATTGCGCGGCCAGCGCCAGGAAAATGGCGACAACCGAAACCAGCATGACCACGCCCAGGTCGCGGAATCCCTTCAACTGCTGTTCGCGCTCTCCTCCTATGCTCAGGCTGTAACCGGGGGGCAGCGTTTTCTGAAACTCCTCGATACGCGCGCGGGCGGCTTTAAAGACCTGCGATGGAAGCGCGCCGGGCACGGGGAAGCAGGCGACGGTGATAGTGCGGAACTGGTTTCGGCGCCGGATCTTTTCGGACCTCAAGTCGTAATTGCTCTTTGAAATCCCGCGCAGCGGCGCTTTGGCGGGGCTCATCAGCGAGTAAACGTACAGGTTCTGGATGTCGGAGAGTTTTTCCCGCTCCTCGGGGCGCAGCCGGGTGACGATCGGGATCTGCCGCTGGCCCTCGCGCAGACTGGTTACCGGGAAGCCGCTGATGCCGACTCCAACTGACGCGGCGACGTCCAGGTTGGAGAGTCCCGCCAGGTTGGCGCGATCCTGTTCGACCTCCAGATTGGCGACGAAACTCTCGGCGCCCCAATCGTCGCGGACGCGGTCGGCTTCGGGGATGCTCCGGAAAATTCCTTTGACCTCTTCGGCCAGAGAGCGAAGAACATTTATGTCCTGGCCCGAGACTCGAACTTCGACGGGGGCATCAATCGCGCGGCCCGTTTCGAGTTGTCGAACGTCTATGCGAGCGCCGGGAACTTTCGCGGACAGGGCTTCCTGCAAAGGCGCGACCAGTTCGGCGGTGTCGTGCTTGTCCTTGACCTGGATGATTATCTGCGCGTAATTCAACTGGCGATGCTCAGGCGCCACGGAGAACCAGAACCTGGGGCCGCCGCCGCCGACGAAACTGGTGAGCGATTGCAGAACCTCTTTGGGTTTCCCGTTCTCCGGATGCCGTTTGCCGTAATCCTCGGTCACTTCGCGGACCACCGCCTCGGCTCTGGTCACGGCCTCGTCGGTCGTCGAGAGCGGCGCGTCTTCCGGCAGCCAGACGTTCAAATAAGACAGGTACGAAAGATCTTTGGGAAAGAACTCGGTCCTCAGCCTGGCCAGGAAAAAACCGCCGGAGAGCAGAAAGACCATCGAAGCCGCCAGCACCTTCCAGCGATGGTTGAGCGCCCACATGCCGACTTTGTAATAGACGCCGGTAAAGCCCTGATGGCGCCTTTCCTCGATGGGCAGCTCCGGTTTCCTGCTGGGCCGCAGCAGGTAATAGGCGAGGAAGGGAATGAAGCTCATCGAGACCAGTCGCGAGGCGACCAGCGAACAGGTGATGACGATCGGCAGGCTGCGAATGAACGCGCCCTGGCTGCCGCCCACCAGCAGCATCGGCAGATATGCGACGATGTTCGTGATTGTCGCGTAAAGGATGGCTTCGGCCAGCTTGCTGGGGCCGAGCCAGGCGGCGATGCTGATGTGCCTGCCTCCGGCCATCTCGCGCTTGATGGCGTCGCTTGCGACCACCGGATCGTCAACCAGCAGTCCGAGCGCGATGATCAACGATGCGATCGAGACCTGCTGCAAATCCACGCCCAGCGCATGCATCATCCCGAAGGTCATCGCCAGCGTGATCGGAATCGACGCCGCCACCAGCAGCGCCGAACGCCACTCGCGGAAGCCGATCAGCGCGACCACCACCACCAGCAGGATGGCTTCGAGCAGGCTGCGGTTGAAGAGCTCTATGTTCTCTTCCACCTGCAGCGGCTGATCGGATGTTCGCGCCAGAATCAGGTCGTCGGGCAGGGAATGCTTCAGCCCTTCCAGCGCCTCATCGACCGCGGCGCCGAATCTGGCGATCTGCTCTCCCGGACGCATCTGAACCGATAATGTGACGGCGCGCTCCCGCTGCCATTGGCCCTGCTCGTCGCGCCCGTAATAATAGTTAAGGTAGCGCGGCGGGTTCTCGTAGCCTCGGCTGATCTCGGTCATGTCGCGCAGGTAGACCGGCGACCCCGTCGCTGAGGTAGTGACCAGCAGATTGCCTATCTCATT
>DASUFM010000752.1:0-8499 GCA_036274535.1 Blastocatellia bacterium | reverse complement strand
ACCGTGACTATGAGCGACAGAATCAATGATTCGCCGTCGGCCTACCTGCGCCGTTCCTCGGCGTGGCTGGTGGGATGTTTCGCCGCGGTGGCGTTGCTGCTCAGTGTGGTCGGACTCTACGGGGTGATCGCATATTCGGTGAGCCGGAGAACTCGTGAAATCGGAGTTCGCATGGCGCTCGGCGCGCAGCGCCGTTCCGTATATCTGCTCATCCTGAAAGAGGCGGGAGGTCTGACCGCTGTCGGAATCGTCGCGGGCCTCTTTTGTTCTGTCGCCGCGGCGACGCTCATGCGCGCGCTGCTTTTCGGCGTGAATTCCTGGGATGCGCCCACATTGATCACAGTAGCCTCCGCGCTCGCCGCATCGGCGCTAATAGCCAGCTACATCCCCGCGCGCCGCGCCGCGGCGGTCAACCCGGTAGAAGCCCTGCGCGCCGATTAGCCTTGAATATTCGGCGTTACTCAAAAGTGATGTGTGATGGTTGACGAGTGACGAGAAATGTTGGAAGGGGCAGGTTTTATGCGCTGGGGACGAAGACGAAGGTCAAGACGCTCTTCACTCTGACAGGCTTGCCGTTGAGCATTGCCGGTTTGAAGACCCAGTTGCGCGCCGCCTCTACGGCCGCGCTCCGTAGCGCAAGGTGACCGCTGATTGCCTCGGCCTGGATGACAAGCCCCGCCTCCGAGATCGTAATTTCCACCTCGACCGTTCCTGTCGCCTTCATCTTCCTGGCCATCGGCGGATATGCCGGTTTGACCTCGGTTATGACACGGCTTTGCAAATCGCTTTCCGGAACCTGTTCGAAGTCTTGCGTCGAAGAGGTCGAAGGCGGCGGGGGTGGCGCAGGAGGCGCAGAAGGTTTCTCCCCCAGGCCCGGGTCGTCGGTTACAGGCGTAACGCTTGCATACATCGGCCCCGGGTAGGGAAAAGGCAGGAGGATCCATGCCGAATCCATTTTAATTGTGGGCGGATTAGGGATTCGTTTTTTAGCGGCGGTCGTAGGAGGGCCTTCCGGAGCGCGCAACCTCTGCGGCAATTCGCTCAACCGGCGGACCTGATATAACTGCTCGTTGTGTTCGATGACTGCGCGGAAGAAGGAAGGCTTTCCGGTCAGTCCTTTTTTGAAAGTCCCGACACTGATTACGACGAATACTTTTCGTTCGCCCGGCAAACTGGCGATGACTTCAGCGCAGGCGGGGAGATCTGGTCCCGCTTCGCCCGAGGCGGCGATCGGATCGCCGCATTCGGTCAGTTGCCAGACTACGCCGGCCTTCGGGCCGATGACCTCGCTGAACCAGCCCGCAAAGGGGCGGTTGGGCAGCGCAGCGTCGATGTCGGAAGCGGACATCTCTTGCGCCGAAGATATCGCCCGTTTCTCGAAAGATTTTATCTGACCAGCCACGGAGAGACGGAGAGACGGAGAGAGTAAGAGGAAGACAAGGAGACAAGAAGAAAAACATCTTGTCCCCTTGCCCCCTTGTCCCCTTGCCGCCATGTCTTCCAGTCTCTGTGGCATGTCCTCTCTCCCAGAGTTACGCCATTCGATTTAGAAGTTAAGCTTCAACCCGATCTGAATCACGCGTGGCGCGAACGCCGAGGTGAAGCCGCAGAACTCGCTCGCCGTGTTCTCCAATTCGCCTCTGAGGCGAACGCCCTCCTCCCCCAACTGATCGAGGCGGAGCGCGCTGTTGGTGATATTGTTCACGTCCTTGAAGTTGGTCTGGTTGAATAAATTGAACGCGTCGACCATGAGTTCGAGCGAGAGCGGCTTGTCGCGCCTGAAGCGAATTCGCCGTCCTACTCTCAGATCAGTGGTGACGGTCCACGGCCCGATGCCGGTGTTGCGTCCTACCGCGAACGGGCGATCGTTGTTGTTGGTGTCGAGGTTGACGTCAAATCCCGTCTGAATATTGAAGGGGAAACCGCTGCGCGCCGTGAAGATCGGCGACACATAAAAATCGGCGAGCGCCCGTTTGTACCGGGCGCTGCCTTTGCCTCCACGGTACGGACTTTCGAAGACCGCCGCAATCGACAGCCTGTGACGCATGTCGAAGGACGAAAGCGCGCGATCGGCTCTGACGTTGGTCGGGTCTTGTGGCCCCAGCTCGAAGGCGATATCGTCGTTTTCGCTGATCGATTTGCTGTAGGTGTATGACCCGATCAGCTGGTAATGTTTGCTGAACCGCTTGTTCACCGACACGGACATGCCGTGATAGACCGAACTGCCGGCCGTCTCGTAAACGTAATCGGCCAACCGCGTCGGGTCGGCGCGTCCGACCAACGCCGGGCGACCAAAAACGTCGGGCATTGTCGGGTCCGGCCGCGCGTTGGCCTGCCGGGGGCGGATGAGCTTTAAGCCGCGGTTGAACAGATAGTTGATCGAGACGTTAAAGTCGCGTCCCAGCTGGCGGTCTATGCCGAGACTGGCCTGAGCGCCGTAGCCATTGACCGCGTCCGGGGCCAGCCGCACCAGCAGCCGGTTGGAGCTCGTCGCGCGCGTCAGGCCGAGCAGATTCGAGTAGGCCGATTCCGGAATCGTACGAGTCGCAGGAAATGTCAACAGGCCCTGCGCGGCCAACTGCTGATAGAAGCAGAAGGACGGAGCCAGGCCATTAGCCAAGGCCTGACCGCAAGGAGAGGCCGGCGAGATAGGCGTCAGCCGCGGGTCGGCGGAAACAAAAAGATTGCTGATCCCTCCGCTTTGCAGCACGGACGGGATGAAGGCCAGGCCGGTGAATACCGTTTGGTAATAGACGCCGCCGCCGCCACGGATCACCGTTTTCTGGTTATTGAAAGGATCGTAGGCGAAGCCGAAGCGCGGACCGAAATTATTGGTGTCGCGCGGCGCGCCCGAAGGCAGCAGATCGTAGTCGTAGCGCAGGCCGTAGCTCAGGTACAAATTCGGTCGCGCCTTGAATCCGTCTTGCAAGTAGAGGCCGAGATTTCCTCCGTCAAGCTGCGCATTAGGATTGCCGAAGCCCTGATTGATAGACCGTGCGAAGCCGAAACTCGCCTGCTGGACGACGGTCAGCGGCTGATCCGTAACCACCGGGACAAGGTCGGACCGTCCCAACCTGGTGAGGTCCGTGACGAGTTGCGCCGACGCGGCGGCGCCCAACACCTGGCCCAGCGGTATTGGTAACTGGGCGAAATCGATGAAACCGCCGAGAAAGACGGCGCTGGCGGTGTCTATGTTGTAGCGGCTGAAATCGGCCCCGAATTTGAGGTTATGCCTGCCTGCCGGCAAACTGAAGTTGTTGATGAACTGAAAGCGCCGCTGCGCTCGCTCCGAAGGCGACGCGAACTCCCGGCCGAAAACCCCGATGCCGGCCAGCCGGATGCGCGGTCCGAACGGATCCACAGTGTTGACGTTGTAAGTGTTGCGTACGAATTGGAAGCGGAATTCATTCGACGCCCCACTGCGGAAAACGTGCGTCTCGCCGAGAACGATGGTGTTGTCTCGACTGCCTATATCGAAGCCTGAGGAGGGCCCGAACTGACCGCCGACGCCGACGTTGTGCTGACTGTCGTTGGTCAGACTGCCTCGGAGGAAAATAAAATCCTGTTCGCTCAAGCCGTAGTCCACCCGGACGCTGCCCGTGCTCGAAGTCTGAATCAGGGGGAATGCGCCGTTCGAACTGGCGATCAGGTTGTAGGTGTTGCGGTTGAGCGGGAACGGGCTGTCCGGCGCGGTGGTGAGCAGCGCCTGAAGTTGCCGGCCTTGCGTGACGAGCGCCGGCGCGCCCGATCCCATCAGCGCGGCGATCAGGTTCTGCTGATCTGCGGTCGGCTGCAAGATCGAAGGATCGGACAGGATCGACGTTAAACATGATTCGCGCCGGATCAATCCCTCGTAGGCCGTAAAGATGAATACCCTGTCTTTGATGATCGGCCCGCCGAAGGTGAAGCCTGGCTGGTTGCGCCTGAAGGGCGGATCCTGCCGCGTCGCCACGGCGAAGGGGTCGCGCGCGTCGAGCCGCTCGTTGCGGAAATAGTTATAGAGGTTCCCGTGAAATTGATTCGCGCCGCCCTTCGAGACGATGTTGATGACGCCTCCGGATGCGCGCCCGAACTCGGCGTTGTAACCGTTGCGGTTGATCTGGAACTCGCTCACCGCCTCCTGACTGATGGTCGGTCGCACGCCGTTGCCCGCGATGTCGTTATTGTCCACACCGTCGATCTGAACGCTGTTGGCGCGCCCGTTCTGACCGGAGAAGGAAAGGCCCGAAGTCGTTAAGGGGGCGAGTTGCGCGCCCACTATCGCCGGGCTTTCCTCCACCACGCCCGGAGTCAGCTTGACGAAGTCGAGAAAGTTGCGCCCGTTGATCGGCAGTTTATCGATCGGCCTCTGAGTGATGGTCGAAGACTGGTGTGTCCGCTCAGTCTCGATCAACGGCTCGGCGGTCTCGATAACTACTTTAGGGCCGCCGAGCGCCAGATCGAAGTTTAGCGTTAAGACCTGACCGACCGTGAGTGTGATTTCTTTTTTGATTTGCGTGTTGAAGCCTTTAGCTTCGATCTTCACTTCATATACGCCGGGCGGCAGAAGTGGAATGCGATAGGCTCCGTTCGTGTCGGATATGGCGCTGCGCATCAATCCTGTGGCGATGTTAGTCGCTTTGACCGTGGCCCCGCGCACGACTGACCTCCCGGGATCTCTGACGACGCCGGTTATGTCGGCGGATGAACTACGCGCCTGCGCAAAAGCGGGCAAGGCTGCTAAACCAAGAGCGATGACCAAACAAAAGACTTTTGCGGTCCGTCTAAGCATATTACCTCCAATATTGGGGGATAGATTTCGGCGTGTAGGTTATTGAACTATCTCAACGACACCGTGAGGCTGTGTCTTTGCGCGATGCTTGATTCTGGCTGGCGAGATTTGTGTCAGGGAAACACAATAACCACGTTCTGGGAGCGCTCATCCTGCAATCTCCAGGCGCTCTGATTCTCGCGCTTTAGTTGGGGGAGGGGATGAAATGGGGCTTTTTGCGGATTCCCTCCAACAACCTCTAGTTATATAGAGAGGAACTGAAGGTTCCCCGTTGCAATATATTTTATTTGTCAGGGGAGTCTATCACGGATAATAACAAAGTATACATTTTATGTCGGAAAGTCAATGTTGCCTGTCAGAAGAAGTTTAGTGACTCGAAGTAGTATGCCGGGCGCCCGCGTCCGGCAGTGTCGGTGTACGTCGAGGCGCGCTACTCAAAAATATGCGCTTGCCTTCCACTCGGAAGCCTATCGGGGATTAACTGGCGCAGCCTTTCCGGGGTGGCGCGTGGGTCATGCAAACCGTCGCGCACGAAATCCAGGAGCCACTGAAACTCATCATCCGTGAGCGTTACCGGCGTCGCCAGCAACGGATCGATGCGCTGTAACACGGGCTCTATCGGACCCACTCGTAAATCATTGTCAACGCCGGCCTGAGCCCGATTGTATTTTCGCGCCGAGGGAATGGCGTCGAGGTGAAACCGCAGGGCGTCCTCCAGCCTTGTGTAAGCCCCGTTATGAAAAAATGTTGGTTGCAGCGCTACATTGCGCAGCGGGGAGGTCCGGAACGCATAACGATCGGCCGGATTACCTGTTATCTGTTCCAAGCCGAAATCCTCGTTGGCGTCTGGTCCGTCGAAAAGTACATTCCCACTGGTGGGGAAAAGCTGTGGGAGGCCGATCACATGCTGCTTGAAGTCGCTAAACTGCTCGTTGGATTCCCCCGACACGGCATGACATTGAACACACCCTGCCTTGCCGAAAAAGAGCAGAGCGCCGCGCTTCTGCGAATCGTTCATCGCGGACTTGTCGCCGCGCGCAAACTTATCGATCGGGGCGTCGGAAAACGCCAGAGTGAACTCGAACTCGGCGATCGCTCTGGCGAGCATTTCGTAGGTGATAGGCCCGCCGTTACGCACGTCTATAAAGATGTCGGCGAAAAGCCGCCGATACTCTGAATTGGCGTTCAGTCTTTCCACGACGGCGGCGCGAATGCCGTCGTTGGTAACCGGCACAAGCAGACCGAAGCCGGCCATCTCAGATCTCTCTGTAGGGGGGATGAATGCCTGAGCTGTCAGCAAGTGCGGGAGGAATGAGAGTGAAAGTCCTTCCGGCGCCGGGAACAGGAATCCGGCGCTGTTGTCAAACGGGTCACCGGAGAGCGAGGCGAACCGTGAATTCCACATCAGCCTGGGATAAAAGACATTATTTAGAATCATCGGCGCGCGCCGCTGGTTGCGCGGGCCGGCGCGATCCGGGCCCACAATGTTATTATTTTCGACTCCAATGGCAATGGATTGCGTGTCGCCGAAGCCGGACGGCGCGGCATGGCAGCCCGAGCAAGAGTTATCGTCATTTAAACCGAGAAGGCTGTCGTGAAACGCAAGTCTTCCAAGGTCGGCGAGGTGATTATCGATTTTACGGCCAAGCCGTTTCTCGAGTCCCGACTCGATCCTTCCCGTGAAGCCTATGGCGCGGAGAGCGGCTGTAAGCTGTCCAGACAGATTTTCGCTCTCGGAATCCTCTTGATTTAGGGATCCACTCTGCGCCTTCACGCTTTGAGATGGAGCGGACATCATTACGCCACATGCCGCAATGATCAGCAGAACAACGATCACTTTAAGCCGCTTAATTCGCATGATCCTCCTACTTTCCAGTAAACGGCGCCTGCGCAAAGAATTAGCGGGCGCGCCAATACTTAAAAAGGGACACGTGCGCCTGTCAGGTATGACTTCGTCTTGATGGAGATTTAATTGTGGTACTCGACTCTGTGAAGCGCAGCTTCTTAAGTGATATTTGGTTTTAACTTGATTGTTTGGGCGTCCCACTCACCCGGGGGGAAAATTCGACAAATTTCTAAGACCACAACTCCGCCGATAATAATCCGTTGACGCTATTTGTCAAGAATAGATCTGGCTCCCAGCCCTCAGCTCACCGAAAGCTCACCCCGCGAATGCTCATAATTGCCCACAGGTCAATCCCAAATCGCCTTTCATAAATCGGACGCTGTGTTCGACACTGTGGATTTGAAGCGCTAAATCGGCTCGGGTGGTTCTTCAAAAAGTTCGATTTTGTTGCCATCCGGGTCCGTTACCCATGCGAATTTCCCATATTCACAGTCTTCAGTCTTATCAATCGCCACGCCCTTTGACTGGAGATGAGAAAGAGTTTCCGTCATGCTTTTTACGCGGTAGTTGATCTGGGCCGTGCGAGGCTTACCGTTAATATCGTTATCGGCGGGTAAGATAGCCCACGTTGTCGATCTCTTGACCGAGGCATCCGTGAAATCCCGGTAATCAAAGGATTTATAGATGGAGCTGCAGTCTGGGCTCTCATTGTAACTGATGCCGAGGTTCTCGCGATACCACTCAGCCAATCGCTTGGGATTGTTTGAGAACAAAAACACTCCTCCGATGCCATCAATCATGTTCGTATTTTCCCCCTAGATAGTCACTTCGTTTCTGTTAGTTTCCGAACCGGTATGCATACCTTGCGAAAAAATATCCTGGGATTTGGCCCATGTCCATATCGGAGACGCCCGTGATAACAACTTCGGCGTCGACGGCGGGAACAACCCGCAATTATTCAAGTCGACCGAATACAACATTGACGCCTACGCTCTCTTCAGGATGCTCGCCAGGTTTTCTACCCGAATCTACATCTGGGAGCGAGCGCATGGTATGTGGTTGCCGGCCAATCAGGCAATCCTTTGTCGGAATTACCAGGAATTGACAGAACGCTGAATGTTTTCATGGGTAGGCGCCATAATGAGAGAGCCGGAGAAGGTCTTGTGACGCTCTCCGGCTCTCAACGACAAAAAATTCCCGCCCTGTAAGTTAATTTGGGAATAGCTTGAGTTTAAAAGTCAATCTGCATTCCCTTCACCAGGCGGACTTCTTCCACCGACATACTGCCCTTGCCGATGATACATCTGGCTTCCACGTCGCCTGTCTGGACGGTGGTATTTAGCGACATCCTCGCCTGTAACTTCACAGAATGAACGCCGGAGCCAATATCATCCAGCCCGAAGACGAAGGCGTTGGCATTCATTGTATCGAGGATCAACTGAGGCGGCGACGATGTCCGCGGCGACCTCCGGGTGATTGTCGCCATGAATCAGGCGGCGTAATTCGACAGATTTCCACACTGCCAGCCTTGACGCCGCTCTTGACCTTCAGGCCGCGCGCCACCGTCTGGTTATGGTTATGACACTTGCCGAGCAGTCCCGGGGGCGCCGCTGGTATTGTCCTGGCATCCGACTTTGACGCTGGGTTTTATTTTCATGCTCGTCTTTCTCCTTTTGAATGTTGACGTTGAACGCTACTGCCGCGTCCTCGGCTTCGAAGCCGGCCATGATCGCTGTTGCATTTCGATCTTTAGTGGCCGCCGGAGAGAAAACATCACACGAAAATTTTGTTAGCTTGTAGATGTGGTGAATAATGCCTTTGTACAGGTCGAATCAACTCTGTAACTGCGCCAGGAAAGCAGCCAGATCCCAGAACTCCCTGA